>PABJ01000133.1 GCA_002699105.1 Ectothiorhodospiraceae bacterium
AGCCGGATCTGGTAGAATTCATTCCAGACGTTGCCTGCATCGGCAAAGAGTACCAGCATAAGATTGCTCGGTTCGAGCGCGAGCCACTTTCTTGCACCAGGGAACAGCCGCCAACGGTATTCGATACTGGCCTCAACCGTTGCGTTACTGCCGAAGTCGACCTTCGACGTATCGACGACCAGCTTTCTGCTCCCCCATCCGCGTACGCCTGTGGCGCCGCCGCCGTAGTATCGACGGTTAAACGGTACCGGGATATCATTGCTCTTGCTATCACCGTACCTGAATATACCGCCTACCTTCAGCTTCAGCCCGACAATACCGGATTTGTTATCGGATAGATCGTAGAACCGTTTCGCAAGCACTTCGCCCTTCACATACTTCGTACTTTGAAAGCCGCCTGTGAACGTCTCACCGAAGATCGTGGCGAGCGCGCCTGCTTCTTCAACTGTACCTCGGATATAGTCTCCGGCGGAGGGATTGAAAAAGTCGTTTGTCCTGTCCTGTGAAAGGGAGAACGAGATGAGCGAGTTCCGGTAGTTAATGACGTCTTCGCCGGGCCTCAGCGCTCCGGAGATTGGACTCGGGTTGTTCGGATCGCCTTCGAATCGCAGCTGCTCCAGCGTGTAATCTGCGCTTCCTGTTACTTGCGATGTAAAGCGCCGCCGCACGCCGAGCACGCTCTGCGCCAGGGTTCCGTCGTACAAGCCTTTTTCAAAGGCGGAGGTATATGCAAGCTCGAACGAAAGCGAGTTCGAATTATCGATGAAGAAAGGCTGTTCGTATCGCGCCCTTCCGAAGATTTCCTGCGAATCGAACGGGTCTAAATCCGAACCGCCAATGTTGAACAAGTACCCGACCTTTGCCGAGATTTCCTGCGCCTCCGCAAACGCGTTTCTCCACACGAACCCGATCTCCGAACCGAGCTTGAACACGCTGTTCTGGGATTTGGCGATGATGGCGGGCGTAAGATCGTATTTGTTGCGCGCCTCCATAATGACGATGATCGGCACCGTTGTGGTTATCGTATCGTATATCGGAGGGATTTGCGGCTCCACTTCGGCGCGGCGGAAAATACCCAGCCGCAGGAGGTTCGCTTCCGAATCCTGCCGTTTTTGGACGGAGTAGACGTCGCCCTTTTGGAATTCAAGCCGCTGCTCCAACACCTTTCTTGCCAGCCGAATCTCATCATCGCCAATCGTCGAATCGACGACATTGCCAAAGTAGAGCTGCTTGCCGTGTTCGAATGTATACTTGACGGTAACGTTGTTGTTTGAGAGCTTCCGCTCGACGACGATGCTATCGCGGCGGGCACGTGGGTAGCCGTTGTTGCGCAGGATGTCGATAATCCGGCCCGCTTCGGATTCCACGCGCGCTGCGCTGTAATCCTGTCCCACTTTCAGCACGCGGTTCTCAAAAAGGTTGGCGTACACGGTTGAATCCAACCGCCCAAGATTCCGGTAGTTTATCGAATCGATTTTGGATCTGCCGCCTTCTGCAATATCAAAAAGTGCAAGAATCCCGGTCGTATCCTCATCGTATTCGTATGAATAGTCTACCTTGCATTCGAAGAAGCCGTTGTTCTTGTACAATTGGCCTATAGCCTCGGCATCCTTCTTGAACGTATCATAGTCGAAATACTGCGGGGGCGAGCCAAGCGCCTCGATGACGCCGTACATGAACTGCGAGAAGCCGCTGGCTGTCTCCTGCGTATTGATAATTTCCGTAATCGTTGCATCGCCGAACGCATCATTCCCTTCGATACGTATATCGGATACCTCGACCGAATCCGCATAGGATGGATGGATGATGTTTTGGGCGTGGAGAGGGAGAGAGAGGATAGAGACGAAAATCAGCACCAGAGCAATGTTCTTCTCCGGTGCTGAGCCGGGTACATGTATGCCGTCAGGCCGTTCGGAATCTGTTGTATTGCGATCCGACGGCATTAAAATTCAATGTCGTCATCGCCGTAATAAAAGTCCTCGTCGACCGGATAGTCTGGCCAAATGTCTTCGATTCCTTCGTACGTTTCGTCCGGATCTTCGAGTTCATTGAGATTTTCTGTGATCTGCAGGGGTGCTCCTATCCGATCAGCATAATCAATAAGCTCGTCTCGTGTCGCGGGCCATGGAGCGTCTTCCAGCCAAGTAGCCAGTTCCATAGTCCAGATCATTTGTGCACCTCGTGTTTACTGTTTCGGACTCGTCATTCAGTTTTTCAACGCGCCAATTATAGTGAATGGCGCACCTATTGTCAAGCATCGATGAAGGGTTTTTCACATTCGTAACATCGATCCTTGAATCAGGCTCTATTTCGCGGATTTTGCCCCGCTTTGGAAGAAGCACTTTTTGTTCTTCGTGTTGTACTTCTTCGCTTCTTTGCACCACACACCTTGATCCCGGCGGCAGGCCCCCACAGCGTCCGGTTCAGGGAATTCTGCGTGTTCGCATGAATAATCGCAGTACATCGGATATGTACTCGTCTCTCCGGAACTTGTTGTAGTCGTCATGCAGGTGTTTTGCCTGGTTCTTTTTGGACGTTGTGTGAAGCGGCGTAGCGGTGCAAGACTGCTAAAGCGCCGTAAAGCGTAAGAAACAACATCAGGATATGCGGATCAATAATAAAACCGCCAATGAGGAAAGAAATTGAGCTCAGCGCGATCCCGGCCGCAATACTGCGATACTGCGAATCCGGTGGAAGAAGTTTGACCGTCCGAATCCCGTAGTAGATGAAACCGCCGAAGGATCCCAGGTAGGCGAGAATGCCAAGCAAACCACTTTCCATGTACACCTGGAGGAAATCGTTATGCCAGCTCCCTACCCCTTTATCGGCCACCTCGTGCATCAGCGGGAAGATGGCCGGGAAGGTCCGCAGCCCAAATCCGAGTACGGGATGATCGCCGACGAGCATCGAGGCACCTTTCCATAGCACATCTCTATCCGACATGTGCTCGCCGACATTGAACAGCGTCACAAACCGGTCGATGATCTCAGGGAAGAATATCAATGCCGCAGCCGCACCGATCCCGATGGGAATGAGGAGCTTTCTGTTGAATAGCAGGGCTCCTATCGTCAATGCGGCACCCGCCGCTACCCAGTGCAGCCTGTTAAACGTCAGCAGCAGCCCGAACAGCATGACCGCCGTCCCCGCGTACCAAAGCCAGGCGCGAGGAAATACATCCTTTCGCTCACCAAACGGGATCGAGACCGGGAGCACTGCACAGAGGAACATCCCAAGCGTGTAATAGCCCGCAGTGGTCGACATGGCGCGGTTGTGCATGCCTGTGGTGTAGCCGAATATTCCGTACAGCGCAGCGAGAACCCCGGCAATGAACAAAAACCGAACAACGAAAAGCACGTCCAGCTCATCGAACTCATTAAAGATCATAACGGCAACGGAGTAGAAGAAGATCTCCATCCTGAGTGCATGTACGCTGAGGTCGATATGCTCGGAAAAAATGATCGCAAGGAGCCGTGCAGCCGCAAAGGCAAGGATGGGATAGAGCGCGGGACTCATCCGGAACCTGTTTGTCCGGGAGGCGAACGACCCAATGATGGCAACAAGGGCAGCCAATACCGCCGTAGCCTGCGTAATTGAGGTCGAAAAAATAATGGTCAGGATGGAAACGAGGAGAAAGAACCGCGTTAGCGACCGGTATGTCACCGGTTGAAACAGGCTCCTGACGTACGTCTGAAATGTAACGGCTCGCTCCATGGATACGCTAGATCACTGGAAAGCGAACTGGAGATCGTACAGCCGTTTGTACGCACCGCCGGAATGCTGCATCAGCTCGTCGTGACGGCCTTCTTCCAGCACACCGCCCTGACCGAGCACGAGAATCTTATCCGCCCTCTGAATGGTGGAAAGCCTGTGAGCGATAACGATGGCGGTCCTGCCCTCTATGAGACGTTCTATCGCGTTTTGTACGAGGAGCTCGGATTCGGTATCGAGTGAAGATGTTGCCTCGTCGAGGATGAGTATCGGTGGATTCTTCAGGATAGCGCGTGCAATAGAGAGCCGTTGGCGCTGCCCGCCGGATAGTTTTGTCCCCCGGTCGCCGATTACGGTATCGTAGCCGTTGGGCGTTTCCAGGATAAAATCGTGCGCATTGGCTGCCCGTGCGGCTTCTTCTATGCGCTCCATCGGTATGGTATCGTCGCCGTAGGCGATGTTCTCGCGTATGCTCGCATTAAAGAGCATCGTCTCCTGGGTCACAATACCCATGAGTCCGCGCAGCGAATCCAACGTCACATCGCGGATGTCCTTTCCGTCTATACTGATACTGCCGCCGGTCACATCGTAGAACCGCGGGAGCAGGTCGACCATCGTGCTCTTTCCGATCCCGCTGGGCCCGACGATTGCAACGATCTGCCCGTATTGTATTTCGGCATTTAAATTCGTGAAGACGGGCTCACCTGAGCTGTACCGGAACTGCACATCTCGATAGACGATGCGGTCTGTAAAGCGCTCAAGGGTCACAGCGTCGGGTTTATCCCCGATGCTGGGCTTGACGTCGAGAATACTGAAAATCCGCTGTGCGCCTGCCATCCCTGTCGCCAGGCCACTGATCATCTGCCCGAATGCCTTCAACGGTGCCATAAGCTGCAGCATCGCGAACACGTAGGCAACGAACTGCCCGCTCGACATATCGGTCTGCTCGGTCAGAATCCGCGAACCCATGAACCAAAGGATAAGCACGACGATGAGCACGCTGAGCGTCTCGGTAAATGGCCCGTAGAGCTCCTTGCGCCGGTGGATTTTCACATGCGTTTTGTAGAATTCCTCGTTGTACTTGTGGTACTTGGCGATCTCGTACTTCTCCATACGGAACGCCTTGATGATTCGCGTGTTGGATAGCCCCTCTTCGAGCACGGCAGTAAGATCGGCAATAGCCTCCTGCATTTTATGGCTCTTCCGTTTGAGGTAGTCACCAATTTTGGCGAGGATAACGCCGGTTATGGGAAGCACGAGAAAGACGATCAGGGTGAGCTGCCAGTCGAGGAGCAAGAGCATGATCGTTAGGCCAAGGATCGTCGGCGGGTCGCGGAAGATACTGTGGACAACGCTGAGAGCGGAATCGTTGACGAGCTTCGCATCGTTGATGATGCGGGACATCAACTGCCCTTTTTTCTCCTCCGCGAAATACGCGAGCGAGAGCTTGTTCACATGCGTGTACATATCCATGCGGATATCGCGGATGATGCCCTGCTCCGCAGGCGCCATGAACCAAATCTGCATGTAGTGGAACAGGTTCTTCAGCACAAAGCTGCCCAGGATGAGCAGACAGAGGTACTGCAGCGCTGTTATCACATCCACGGACACGATGAGGTTGTTCATCCCCGTCACCGCCCAATCCTTTGCCGTGCCTATCGAAAACTCCGGCTGGACTTCCTTGACGATGTCCTCATTCCCGAAAAGCACGTTGATAAACGGGATTATCAGCACGATTGTCGCCATGTTGAATGCGACAAAGAACAGCATGCAGATGGACGCAAACGTGATGTTTTTCTTGTACGGCTTCAAATAGCCGAGAATGCGAAGGACGGTATTCATCTCACCTTAAATCGCGAACTGAGCATTTGGGGGCAGTGCATGCCCCTTCAAGCCCGTAAAATACAATTTGCTGCAGTAGGGTTCTAATACGGGGCGACGGAGGTTAATAAACGGGACAGGGTGCGAACCCGCCTGCAGCTCCCTGCGGCGGGCACATCACGCGCAAAACTAGTTGGAAAAAGCTCTGAGGTGGAATCTGGGAATCGTGATCTCGAAGGCGGTGCCGTCTTCCTGCTCCATGGTGTAGGTTCCTTCCATATGCCCGGAAAAGGACTTCAGCACGCAGAAGCTGTTGTAGGCATACTCTTTCCCCGGCGCTATCGTCGGTTGCTGGCCTACAACGCCCTCTCCGTCCACTTCGTGGAATTCGCCGTTGCTGTCGGTGATGTCCCAATGCCGGCGAGTGAGTTTCACGGGTACGCTGCCGTCGTTGCGTACCTTGATGAAGTACACAAAGATAAATTCCTTCTTCATGACGTTGCTGCGTTCCTCAAGGAACAGCGGCTGCACGCTGACGGTGATATCGGCGGTTGTTTCTATATATGTAAGCATTGCTGTCTTCATGAACTCGTAAGAATGTTCTCACGGTATAAACGGTAAACGGGGGAAGTTAGTTCTCAGGAATAGCGATCAAGCTTAAAACTTTCGCCGAGGTAGATTCTCCGTGCCTCCGGATCGTCGGCAAGTTTTTCGGAGTCGCCCTCCATCAGGATATTGCCGTCGTAGAGCAAATATGCCCTATCGACGATGGAGAGCGTTTCGTGGACGTTGTGATCGGTGATGAGCACCCCGATGTTGCGCTCCTTGAGCTTCTGCACGATCCGCATGATGTCCTCGACAGCGATCGGATCCACACCGGCGAACGGCTCGTCGAGGAGAATGAAGTTCGGGTTCGTCGTAAGCGCTCGTGCGATTTCGGTTCTGCGCCGTTCGCCGCCGCTGAGCATGTATCCCTTGCTGCCGCGTATATGCTCGATATTGAAATCCGCCAGCAGTTCGTTCGCGCGCTCATGGCGCTCTTTGCGCTTCAGCCCCATAACCTCCAGAATGGCCAGCAGGTTTTGCTCTACGGTAAGCTGCCGGAAGACGGAGGCCTCCTGCGGCAGATACCCGACGCCCAGTCTGGCCCGCTTGTACATGGGCATTCTGGTGATGTTCTTATCGTCGATGAACACCTGTCCCTTGTTCGGGCGCACCATCCCGGTAATCATATAGAACGTCGTAGTTTTGCCGGCGCCGTTCGGGCCAAGCAGCCCGACGATCTCGCCCTGCTGAACGGAGACGTTCGCATCCTTCACCACCACCCTCTTTCCGTACCGTTTTTGCAGTCCTTTCGACTGTAGCACCCGGTTCCCGGAGACTTGCTCAAGCATCGGAAGGCTCCGGAAGATGGTAGAGGCTTCGCGCATTCTCTGTCGTGATGCGTGCAATGTGCTCCGGCGCGACGCCGCGAATGGAGGCGTAGTATTCGGCTATCAAGGGCACGTACGAAGGCTCGTTTCGCTTGCCCCTGTATGGGACGGGCGTCATGAAAGGCGAGTCGGTCTCTATCAGGAGCCTGTCGTCCGGGACGACGCGGAGCTGCTCATCCAGATCGGTCTTTTTGAATGTCACGTTCCCCGTAAAGCTGATGTGAAAGCCCGCTTCTAACACCTGCTCGGCGTATTCCGGCGAGCTGGAAAAACAGTGGAACTGTCCGCGCAAGCTGCCGTCCTGGTGTTCCTTGCAGATTGCCAGCAGATCTTCGTCCGAATCCCTGTTATGAATGATGACCGGCAAATCGCAGCGTTTGGCGATTTCAAGCTGGCGATGCAGCGCATTGTGCTGATCCTGCTTGGGACTCTTATCGGCATAGTAGTAGTCCAGGCCAATCTCACCGATGGCGACAACGTTCGCATCTGCCGCATGTGCTTCGACGGCCTCGAATGCTTCGTCTTCGAGCCCGGCTGTATCATGCGGATGTATGCCTACCGCGCAGTACACAGCTTCGAATTCGGATGCGATCTCCGATGCGCGCTTATACGTTGCCAAATCCGTTGCAGGAATAATGACTTGCCGTACGTTCGCAAGGCTGGCTCGGGCGAGTACTTCGCCGAGGTCTTCGTCGTAGCTATCCCAGAATAAATGACAGTGTGTATCTATGAACATCGTATCTCGTGCTAATCCTTGTAGAAACCCATGCTTGCGTAGGTGACTGCGGAATCCCGCTCCTCTTCATGCCACTGTTCATACTTGAACAGTTTTCCCGACGCAGGGTTCACAAGATCGAAAAACGCACTGATGCAGGCGTATCCGTCGATCTTGGTTTCGTTCAAATTCGCGTGCAGCATGGAGTGAAATGCCTCCCAATCGACGCGTTCGAGCGCCTCGATCTGGGCGTAATCGCTCTGCCGTACATTGCTTAACATATTGACCGCGGGCTCTTCGTCGCCGAACTTAATCCCGATATGCGACCAGTCGATACTGAGCACGTACGCGACCTTCCGGCCGAGCTTTGCAACAGCCTTGTTCATGCCCTCGATAAACGCGCGGTACTTCTCGACCGTCATGGGCTGTTCATTTTCCTGTATACACGATTCAAGCGACGTGGCAAGAATCGGCAGAACCTTTACGCCGGAATCGTACAGGTGGTTCAGAAACAGAACCGGAAACTCAATCGAATGTTCCTGCCGGTGCGCCGTATCGATCTTCGTGAACTGGCCGCCGGTTGCTTCATGAAATGCGTTGTACAGCTCCAGGTCGGTCTCCAGAGCGCCAAGCTCTGTGCGGTACTGCTTATGCGATAGTATGAAGAGATCATCGTTGCTGTAATGGCTCGTGCCCAGGACGATCACCGTATCGAAGTCGGCCTTCTTCAATGCCTTGAACGCTGGAACATAGACCGAGGGCCCCACGCGCAGATCGATATGCGGGCAGATAACACCTATCGGGGCTTTGTCCGGAATCTCCGTCTGATCGCGCAGAAACAGCCCATCCATGAATGCCTTGAGCTCATCCGGCTCTTCGGGGTACGATGCGCCGGCATGCACACAGTGCCGGACCGTCTCGTTCGTGAACCGCTCGTCTTCTTCGCGGCGGTGGCGCGCGAACCGGTCCGACTGCAGAAAGAAATGCTGATCGAGTGTGCGAATAATCTCGAGGATCTGCTCAGCGGTGATCCCCACCATCGTGGACTTGAAGATTTCCTGCTGGATATCTTTCACGCTGGTAAAACCGTCGAAAAGCGATAGCAGCCCCCACACCTCGGGTTTGAATACCAGCATCTCGGAGCCGTATCCGGAGGGATCGCGCAGGATTACAAGCTGCTCGCCGTTCTCCTCGAACGGGATTAAATCGACATCCTGCCTGAGAGCAGGAATGGGCGCTTCTATGGAATCGAATATCATAATCTGGTCATTATTCAGGCTGACTTGTATGCGGGATTTCCCTGTCCCTCAGGCCAGCTTTCGTTAAACAGCAGGCATGTAACATAACGGCCATCGGGGCGTTTTGCAAAGTCGGGCACGATGCGCTTACACTCCTCGAACGCTTCCGGACACCGCGGATGAAACGGACAGCCCGATGGCACCTGCGATGGGTTGGGCACATCTCCCTTCAGCACCGTGCGCTCGGGAATGCGCTTCGGATCGGGGATCGGAGCTGCGGAAAGCAGGGCTTTCGTATATGGATGTGCAGGATCGCTCGTCAACTGCTTCGTAGTCCCCAATTCCACAATTTTGCCGAGATACATGACCGCGATCCTTTCGGAAACATGCCGGATCACGCTCAGATCGTGCGAAATAAACAGGTAGGTGAGCTGATATCTCCGCTTCAGATCGAGCAGCAGATTGAGAATCTGCGCTTGAATCGACACATCGAGCGCGGATACCGGCTCGTCGCAGACGATAAATTCGGGCTGCACGGATAGCGCTCTGGCAACACCGATACGCTGCTTTTGCCCGCTGCTGAATTCGTGCGGAAACCGCTTCGCGTGGAAGGCGTTCAGACCCACCGTCTCAAGCAGCAAGGCCACCCGCTCTTCGAGTTGCTTGCTCTGGACGATGTGGTGCGTGCGCAATGCCTCGCTGAGAATCTCGCCGACAGTCATACGGGGATTGAGCGATGAGTACGGATCCTGGAAGACAATCTGCATCCGTTTCCGGAGATCTTTATTCCGCCCACCGAAAGATGGATTCAGGTTCTCGCCCCGGAAGAACACCTGCCCGCCCGTCGGCCGCAGGAGTTGAAGGATCACCCGTGCGAGGGTGCTCTTCCCGCAGCCGGATTCGCCGACCAGCCCGAGAATTTCGCCGGACTGCATCGTGAAACTCACATCGTCGACTGCCTTGACGTAACGGTTTACGCGCGAGAGCAGTCCCTGCTTCACGGGGAACCACTTCTGAATGCGTCGTACGTCGAGGATAGTGTCCGGCAATGTCGTTGCAGCGAATGAGCGGAATGTTTCAAGAAAAATACCACTATGGTGCGCTGAAACAAAAGTCCCCGGCTTCCCGTGGAATACAGATCAATCAATTGTAGATTAGATGACTATGATTTATACGATACGCACATTCAGCATACTCCTCGCCGCCGTAACAGCCCTGCTGCCGCACCTGGGAAGCGCGCAAGAAGACCTCTTCACCATGTCACCCCGTCTCACCACGCCACTCGGCGTTGAAGAGCGTACCCTGGTGGAGCTTCCGCCGCCTGTTGCAGAGAAAGACAGCGTCGTTCCATGGGATTTCAGCCATGCCGACCTCAGCGCACTCGATCTCAGCGAACGGTTCCAGTTCCTCCTGCGTGTGAATTTCGATTCCAGAACGGTGTGGAGTGAACAGCTCCCGCAGTATTTCAAGCCGGAAGTCATCGATGTATTCAGCCGCGATCCAGGACTCGGTATTCGGCAAGCGGCCATAGACGGCTATACCGCACAGGGTGCCGGAATTGCGATCATCGGACCGGTGCTGCTTCCGCAACACGACGAGTACAGCCACAAACTCCGGCACTACGAGCACATAGGCGCTGCCGGAGATACCGCCAGCAGGGACGGCACTGCATGGGCTTCTATGACGGTCGGAAAGACCACCGGCATTGCGTTCGATGCATGGCTCTACTACTTCGCAGTGCCGACTGCACAGGGCGGCGGGCACGTCCGCTACGATAACAGCGCCCTGCGCACTGCCCTCTCGAAACTCTCCACCCTACAAGACTCCTTACCGTCTGCTGAAAAAATATCGGCAGTTGCGCTGCCGTACCTTTTCGAACAGGGCGAGGTGGATGACGAGTTGGAGGAACTCAAGGCGAGGGGCATCACGGTATTTCGCTACGAAGATCCCATGGAGCTTGCAGATATTCCTGTGTTCGGCCTTGGGCGCGACCCGTTGCGCAATCCTCAGGACTATTTATTTCTCCGGCCTGCCAAATACTGGGGACCGGACTTCCAGAGCATTCTAGAGGCCGATTCGCCGCAGCTATTCATTCCCCTCGAATCCCGCATGCTTGCCAGCCCGGCAGGCAAACTCGATTACGCCTTCTACAGGTATCCGCATCCACGGTACGTGGTACCGTTTCTTGCTGCCTGCTATGTCATGCTGGAACACGCATTCCCCGGGCTGACGAAGGAAGAATTCGTTCGCACGCTCATCAAGAGCGCTCCCCCAACCGAAGTCGAATCGAGCCTGGGTTTCCTGCGGTTCAACACTATCCCTTCCATTCGGGAGGCTGCACGGCTTCTTCGCAATAGGCGATAAATCGTCAAAATCTCGTATTTTAGGGACTGACTTGTCTTTTGATAGGAGATTCTTGTGGAAGCGTACATTCACTGGGTAAAAGAAAACCCGCTCGTATCTGCAGCAGTGCAGTTCGGTATCCTCGGGACGATTGGCGAGATAATCCCGTATCTCCTCAAGAAAAAAACGCTGAAGGGATTCGCCAACCCGTGGGAATTTATCGCGAAGATACTCGCCTGGGCGCTGTTGGGCGTCATCATTAAGTACGGATTCACCGGCATGAAAGGGTTCGTGAACAACCTGCTTGAACACGATCTGCTGCCGGTGTTCTTTGCGCAGGGCTTCGGGTACGCCTTCGCGGTATCGGTGATAACAAACGTGCTGTTCGGACCGCAGATGATGCTTTTCCACCGAGTCGAGGATAACCTCATTATGCGGGAATGGAGCTTCGCAGGAATCGAAAACGCAATCAAAACGCTGATTTGGTTCTGGATTCCGGCCCACACAATTACCTTCATGCTCCCCGGTCCATTCCAGATCGGCCTTGCCGCAGCCTGGAGTATTGCGCTTGGAATTATACTGGGCTTTGCAAATACGAAGAAGGAGTGAGGGCATCAATGCCCCGGATACTCGCAAGTATCTCCCACAGAAGGTGAATGCAGCAAGGGCGGTCGTAACGGACCGCCCTTGTGTTTTTCCATCCAATACTTCAGATCAGAGAAGGAATGAAATCAGGATACCTGCCGCGACGGCGGAGCCGATAACGCCTGCGACGTTCGGGCCCATTGCGTGCATCAGCAGGTAGTTGGAGCTGTCTTCCTCGAGTCCGACATTATGCACCACACGGGAGCTATCGGGCACGGCGGATACTCCTGCCGCTCCGATGAGGGGATTGATCTTGTTCTCGCCCTTGAGGAAGACGTTCATAAATTTGGCGAACAGCACCCCGCCTGCCGTGGCAATACAGAATGAAAGCGCACCAAGCCCGAAGACCATGAGGGAATCCGGCGTGAGGAAGGTTGTCGCCTGCGTGCTCGCCCCTACGGTGACGCCGAGCAGTATGGTCACGATGTCGATAAGCGGATTGCGGGCTGTTTCCATCAGGCGTTTCGTGACGCCGCTCTCCTTCAGGACGTTGCCGAAGAACAGCATACCGAGCAGCGGAAGCGCACCCGGAGAGATAAACGTCGTGGCCAGAAATGCGATGATCGGGAAAAGAATCTTTTCCTTCTTCGTTACGACGCGCGGAGGCTTCATCTTGATGCGCCGCTCTTCCTTCGATGTCAGCAGCTTCATGATAGGCGGCTGAATAATGGGCACAAGTCCCATATAGCTGTAGGCCGCGATCGCGATGGCTCCGAGAAGCTGCGGCGCCAGTTTCGATGAAATGAAGATAGCCGTCGGGCCGTCTGCCCCTCCGATAATGCCGATAGCGCCTGCTTGCGCCGGGGAAAAC
>PABJ01000134.1 GCA_002699105.1 Ectothiorhodospiraceae bacterium
CGCGGCGATGAAGTTGTGACCGAGGATTCCGCACCGGGCAATGATTTCCTTGCAGATCTTTGCGTGCAATGGGAGGAGGCAGCCCGTCCTGCGGAGGAGTTGGGAGTGCGCACAGTCATTTTCCGGATCGGGCTCGTCCTTGCCGAGGACGGCGGTTTGCTGGAACCACTGAAGCCGGTGTTCAAAATCGGACTGGGCGGTTGGCTCGGAAACGGCAAACAATGGATGTCCTGGATCCACCGCTCTGATATTGCTGGCGTATACTTGCATGCTCTGGACGATGAGTCGATGAACGGCGTCTACAATGCATGCACACCGACGCCCGTACGCAACAAAGAGTTCTGTAAAATCCTCGGCGAGGCGATGAACCGGCCGGTGCTGTTCCCAGTGCCGGGCTTCATTCCCAGATTGCTGAAGGGTGAATTCGGCACCGTTGCAACCGAGGGACAGCGCGTATCCAGCAAACGGCTTGAGCAAAGCGGATACAGCTATGCGTATTCAGATTTGAAACGCGCCTTCGAGGCAGTGCTCTAGCGAGGGGATAGAAGGCTAGTTGCTCCGTAAATCCTTGTTTTTCGGCACATCGGTCGGTATTTTGAGGGACGTTTGACGATGCGGAAACGCAGCGAAATGAATGCACCTTCTCTCTACATACCATCCCGTTGACCTACCACACCGGAGTACCTCATGGCTGATAATTTTGACAATCCGAAGTATTCGAAAGAAACAAGGCTGATTTACGGCAAGGACCACACCGATAAGTGGGACTACAATCATCACGTTATTCCACCGCTGTCGTCTTCGACGACATACAGGCTGGATTCCGCGCAGCGCGGCGCGCAAGGCTTTATCGAGTTTGCTCACCACGAAGACGAGGAAGCAAGCTCGCGCGCACCCATTTGGATTTACGACCGTCTCGGCGAACCCAACAAGGACATCCTCGAAGAGAACCTGGCGTTCGCAGAAGGCGGCGAGACAGCGATCACATTTTCGACCGGGATGGCTGCCATCTCCGGTGTGCTGGGAGTATTGACGCGCTCAGGCGATGAGATAATCGCGCACCGCACAATGTACGGCTGTACATTCTCGCTGCTGACGAATTGGTACCCGAATTACAATATCCCCGTGCACCTCATCAACCTGCGCGATCTCGATGCAATCGAGGAGACGATTAACGAAAACACGCGGGTGATATACTTCGAGACCCCCGTAAACCCGAACCTGAATCTCGTCGATATCGAGGCCCTCGCAGCAATCGTGAAGAAGCATAATGAGAACCGAGATCCGGAACGTCATATATATATTGTGGTCGATAATACGTTCGCAACCCCCTTCTGTCAACGCCCGATTGAGCTGGGCGCGGACTTCGTGGTACATTCACTGACGAAGGGAATCGGCGGCTTCGGTACCGACATGGGCGGCGTTGCAATTGCGCCGCGGAAGTGGCAGGACCTCCTGCTTCTCTATCGCAAGGACTTCGGCGGGGTGCTCGCGACAAAGAGCGCATGGCCGGTGATGGTCTACGGACTGCCCACGCTCGCATTGCGGATGAAGCGGCAAATCCAATCTGCAACCGAGGTTGCACAGTGGCTTGAAAAGCATCCGAAGGTTTCGAATGTCAACTATCCTGGACTCGAGTCATTTGCACAGCACGAACTCGCCAAAAAGCAGATGCGCGATTTCGATGGAGACTTTGCGCCGGGAGCGTTGATTTATTTCAGCGTTGCAGGAGATACGCCTGAGAAGAGCCGCCTCTATGGCGAGACGTTCATCAACCGCGTCGCTGCGGATGCCTACACCATCACGCTTGCAGTGAGTCTCGGGCACACACGCACGCTGATTGAACACCCCGGCTCAATGACGCACTCAGCCATCCCGCCGGATGAACAACTGAAGCGCGGCTTGGATCCCGGCGGCATCAGACTTTCCATCGGGCTTGAACACCCGCAGGATATCATTAACGACTTGGAGGATTCGTTTGCCAGAATATGACGAAGCTATAGCGCTCGTTCGCAGTCCTTTACTTTCCCAGTATCCGGGCATCGACTTTGCCATGAGCACAATGCAGGGCCGGGTCGATGACTCCGTGTTCGGGTTCAATCTCGGATACCGAATCGGAGACGACACCGACGAGGTGACCGAAAGTATCAGCCGCTTCTTCAAGATACTGGGGCTGAAGCGCAGCCAGGTTGCCTCGATGAACCAGGTGCACGGCACAACCATCGGAATCGTCAGCGAGCCCGGAGCCTTCGACAATACCGATGCCCTCATCACCGAGCATGCAGGTATCGGACTGGCTGTGCGTACAGCGGACTGCGTTCCGGTCATGCTATACGCACCCGGCGAACAGATCATTGCGGCAATCCACGCCGGTTGGCGCGGTTCTGCCGAGCATATTACAACCAGGACGGTCGAACAAATGATCGAACGATATCAGGTGGAGCCGGAGTCCCTGCTTGCCTACGTCGGCCCCGGAGCCGGGGTTGAGAAATACGAGGTCGGCGAGGAAGTAGCGGCGCAGTTTCCTGAAGAGACTGTCCGCCGCAGGGAAGGCCAAAAGCCTCTCGTAGATCTCAAAGCCGCGAACGCGAAGGAGCTCCTCGATCTCGGTGTGCGGGAGCGTAATGTCGATATCAGTCCGTATAACACGATCACAATGCCGACGGTGTTTCATTCGCACCGCCGTGACGGAGATACAGCCGGGCGTATGCTGGCCGTCATCTGCCAATGGGAAAAGGACTAACGCATGCCCGTCACAGACATGGACTTCTCCTTCCTCGATAGCGGCGTGCATACCGGCGCATGGAACATGGACTTTGATGTGCAGTATGCAAACCGCGTGGATGCAGGGCAGGCGAAACCCCTGCTTCGCGTCTATCAGTGGGATCCCTGGTGTATCTCGCTGGGGCGTCATCAAAAGGAATCCGAAATCGATACCGCACGCACGAACCAGGACGGGATCGATCTTGTCCGGCGTCCCACAGGAGGCCGGGCAATACTCCACGCCGAAGAGCTTACCTACAGCATCATCTACCCTTCCGAAGGCAAGGGCATCATGGAAGTCTACAAGGAAATCAGCGAGGCGCTGAGCGCTGGGCTGCGGACGTTTGCTCCGGAGGTCGCCATGGCGAGGAGTCAGCCGAACTTCCAAAAGCTGTATCGCGAACCCGGCAGCATCCCGTGTTTTTCCAGCTCCGCGAGATATGAAATCGAATTCGGCGGGAAGAAGCTCGTCGGCTCCGCCCAGCGCCGGATCGGTGGGACGGTGCTTCAGCACGGTTCAATCCTCATCGACAAAGCGCACCTGGGACTCACCAAATACGTCGTCCTTTCCGACGAGGCGCGCGCAGCCATGCACAACGATCTCATCCAGCAGACGACGACACTGAACGAGGTCACCGGCAAGCAAATCGACCCAAAAGATGTGGCAACCGCAGTTCGGACTGGATTTGAACAAGCATGGGGTATTACCTTTAATGATAGCGCGCTGAGCGCGTATGTAGAACTTTTCGCGGAACACGTATGAGCCTCGCCTCGCCGCCGAACCCAAAACGGGTTACAACCCGCACCATTCAGGAGATGAAGGATGCAGATATCCCGATCGCCTGTTTAACCGCCTACGATTTCCTCATGGCTCGTACACTCGACAATGTCGGCATCGATATTATCCTTGTAGGCGATTCGGTAAGTAATGTGTTTCAGGGGAACAACACGACGCTCCCTGTCACGCTCGAAGAGATGATCTACCACACCAAGGCGGTCAGTAATATCGTGGACCGGGCGATGGTGGTCACCGATCTGCCGTTCATGTCCTACCAGGTTACCGTGGAGGAAGCCTTCCGGAATGCCGGAAAGATTATGAAGGAAACGCGCTCGGGCGGCGTGAAGGTAGAAGGCGGTAAACGCGTGGCAAAGGTCGTGGAGAAGATTTCCGGGGAAGGTATCCCCACAATGGGTCATGTTGGCCTGCTGCCGCAGTCGATCCTGAAGTACGGCGGGTATCAGCCTCGCGGAAGAACCGAGGAAGAGGCGCAGGAGATCATCGAAGACGCTATCGCGTTGGAAGAGGCGGGTGCGTTCGCCGTCGTGATTGAAAAAGTACCGGCGGATCTCGGCAAGCGGATAACAGAAGCGCTCACGATTCCGACGATCGGAATCGGCGCAGGGCCGGACTGCAGCGGGCAGATTTTGGTCACTCACGATATGCTTGGACTGTACGAGGATTTCCAGCCGCGCTTCGTCCGCAAGTACGCAACATTGAACGATGAAATATCGAAAGCTGTTTCGCAGTATATTGAAGACATAAAGAATAGATCTTTCCCAAATGAATCGGAGAGCTATTAGATGGATGGCGACCAAATTGCGCAGATAAAGAACGAACTGAAGGAACAAGGCTATACGATCTACGTGTACAGCTATCCTCCGGCAATGTATTTCCCCGAGCATAAGCATGAGTACCCAAAGCTGCATGTCGTCTTGAGCGGATCGCTCAAGATTACCTTGCCCGACCGGGAAGTGATTCTTAACGAAGGTGAGCGTATCGAGATTGATGCGGATATTCCGCACACTGCCGAGGTACTCGGCGAGACACCGCTTATCTGCGTGGACGCAGCGAAACGGCCGAAATAAGAGATGTCCACCGTACCGACATCGTTCAAGCGGAGCGAATCCGGAGGGCTGCGAATAGAGTGGTCCGACGGGCACGTTGCCGAATTGCCGCTTGAATTCTTGCGGGATGAGTGCCCCTGCGCCGGATGCAAAGGCGAGATGGGGCTTCTGGGCGTCTACCATCCCCCGCCCCCGCAGGAGGGTAAACCGGGGCAGTACGGCCTCAAGAAGGTTGAACCAGTTGGGAAGTATGCGGTCAACCTCATCTGGGAGGACGGACACGATACGGGCATTTACTCCTGGTCGTATCTTCTGGAGATAGAGAACAAGCGCTCCGCCGCGGAGAATTGATGCGATGAAGCGCCTTCGGATCGGGATTACGAAACTCGAGGGCGGCTACTATCCCCTCTACACCGACTGGCTGCGCCACACCAACCCTGATCTGGAATTCACAGAACTCATTCAGGCAACTGATCCTGCCGCTGCACTGGCAGGCTGCGATGCTTTGCTTCTGCCCGGCGGGGAGGATGTTGATCCCACCATCTATCGCAAAACCGACGAGCACAACACCTGCACGATCGAACGCGAAAGAGACACGCTGGAATTCTCCCTTATCAAACATGCCATCCACGCCCGAATGCCGATGTTGGGCATTTGCCGGGGACTGCAAATCGTGAACGTTGCTATGGGCGGCTCGCTGATTGTGGACATGCCTAGCGAGGGCATTCCCGGCCACCAGGGGACGGGCGGCAATACGGCGGAGCGCAACCACCCGAAAGACGTCGATCATGAAGTTACGGTCGAACCCTGGACGGGCTTCGCAGAAAAGCTCCCTTTACGCATGGGCAAGGTGACAAGTAACCACCACCAGGGCGTTGACCTCGTAGCGCCGCGCTTGCGCGTGTGTGCAACTGCCCCCGACGGCACTGCCGAAGCACTGGAATGGGCCGAGCCGGAGGGCAAGCCCTATCTCCTTCTCGTACACTGGCATCCCGAGCGGATGGATTATGACAGCCCCTTCTCCCGCATCATTGCAGAGGATTTTATAGCTGCGGTGCGGGCTGGGGAGAATTAACCTTCGCTTTCACTGCTCTTTCAACTCAAATCGTCCCATTCCGATAGTTCTAGCCCCAGCACGGATTGCCACCATGTATATTCCTCTCGGGTATTCCGTGGTGTCCAACTCATACACTCGCACGCCAGGCGCAACATCCAATTCCTCCATGTGTCTCCCATCAATATCCATAGCGAATAACTGGACGCTCTCATCATAAACTTCCTGAAACATAACCTTCACTATGTCGCCATCCACGGAAGTCTTCAGTATACTCGACGCAAGAGGAGTGTTGGCAGCGTTTTCGATGAGGCTATCGAGTGCGTGTAACTGTGCTGTTGCAAGTTGCATCGAGTGGGCTCGCTCTTCATCACTCCTCGCTGAGCCGTCATAGGTTTCATACCATTCGTCCCAGCGTTCAAGATTGAAGCGGGATGGATCACCTCGAAATACAGGACGGATTCTGAGCCTTGCATTTACGATACCGTCGCTTTTCGAGAGCGGTACGGCATGCCGCTTTGTGATTGCAGTATCATTATAGCGCAATTTATGCTTTGGGACCGGCGGGATCTTCGCTTCCCGCCGAAAGTCTCTGAAGTGATTAAACGGAAGCGTCCCGTTGGAGTCCAGTGTAACCACCTCGCCGTTGTCGAGATTTACAAATTCAATGTAGTATATCAGCGTATCTGGAATTTGATACCACCCTGATGCCGTATCGGTCCATGCTGCAAACGTATCGTTCCAGAAATAAGTAATAGTATCCCCCGCTTCAGTTTGAAAGTCCGGTGAACCGGAAACAGCAGCATAATCTTCTACGGCAAGTTTCAAGGGGTTGTTTGTTTCGCTATCATGCTCTCTCGGGAAAAAATATTCGGTCTCCCCGTTCTGCTTCTGCAGGGTTACCTCTCCGAAGTGCAGGACATATTTCGCATGTGGGTAGATCTGTTCAAATCTATAATAAGGACTCTCATAGGTAACGAGCGTATCTTGCGCGCTGCTCTCCCCTGCAAAAAAGACGAGCATGAGAGAGACAAGCCACCACCGCAGGAAAAGCGCATTGTTGAAGCCCAACGTTGCTTCCTGTCGAGAGATTCGTTCCATTTCAACCCCTCTAGATTTCTGTAGTCCGGTTTCTGTAGAAAATACGCACCTCATCAGGATAAAGCAACGAATAAGACCCAGTATTCTCTTACGCGTCGAAAGTCGCAGCCTACCGTACCTATCCCCTTCATAACACAGACTTTACCCGGTGTGCCTTGTTCGCTGTACGTGCTATGCGTACCTTTGTAATTGGCTTGAAAGGCTCAGGAATACCGCCAAAATCGAGTCATATCCGATATTTGAATACAACACTGATGTTTCAATTTTAGCACTCTCCAGAGGAGTTCATCCATGGCGAAAGCAAAGACAAAGACGAAAAAATCCGCAAAGAAAGCGGTGAAGTACGTCTATTACTTCGGCGGCGATAAGGCCGACGGCAGAACCGATATGAAGAACCTGCTCGGCGGAAAAGGCGCAAACCTTGCCGAGATGGTGAACATCGGCCTCCCGGTTCCGGCAGGCTTCACCATCACCACCGACGTCTGTACGTATTACTACAACAACGACCTCAACTACCCGAAAGAACTCGGCGATCAGGTCAAGAAGTCGCTGAAGAAGGTCGAAAAGGAAATGGGCGCGAAGTTCGGCGATCCGAAGAATCCGCTGCTCGTCTCCGTGCGCTCAGGCGCCCGCGCCTCCATGCCGGGAATGATGGATACGATCCTGAACCTGGGATTGAACGATACCACCATCCAGGGCCTTATCGAGAAGTCCGGCAACGAACGCTTCGCCTACGATAGCTACCGCCGCTTCATCCAGATGTACGGCGATGTCGTCATGGATCTCAAACCGAAGACGAAGTACGATATCGATCCGTTCGAAGAGATCATCGAAAAGAAGAAAGAAGCGCGCGGCATCGAACTCGATACCGACCTTACTACCGACGACCTCAAGGAACTCGTCGCCGAATACAAGGAAGCCATCAAGCGCGAAACCGGGCAGGAATTCCCCGAAGATCCCGAGGAGCAGCTCTGGGGCGCAATCGGAGCAGTGTTCAACAGCTGGATGAATGAGCGCGCAATCGTCTACCGCAAGCTGAACAACATCCCCGCAGAGTGGGGTACGGCAGTGAACGTGCAGTCGATGGTGTTCGGAAATATGGGCGAAGATTCCGGTACGGGCGTGGCCTTTACCCGCGATGCCGCGACAGGCGAAAACATCTTCTACGGTGAGTTCCTCATGAATGCCCAGGGCGAAGACGTTGTTGCCGGAACGCGCACACCGCTCCTGATCGAAGAGATGGAGAAATCCGATCCCAAGATGTACAAGCAGCTTATCAAGATCCGCCAGACGCTGGAGAAGCACTACCGCGACATGATGGATATTGAGTTCACCATGCAGCAGGGCAAGCTGTACATGCTCCAGTGCCGCGTCGGAAAGCGTACCGCATTCGCCGCGATCAAGATCGCCGCCGATATGGTGAAGCAGCGTCTCATCACGCCGGAAGAAGCGCTGATGCGCATCGAACCTGATCAGCTTAACCAGCTCCTCCGTCCGATCTTCGATCTCAAGGAAAAGCAGAAAGCGATCGACAGCAATCAGCTTATTGCCAAGGGTCTGAATGCAGGTCCGGGCGCAGCGGCAGGCCGCGTGGTATTCAATGCCGAGGACGCAGTGGAATTCGCCAAGAAGGGCGAGCGCGTCATCCTCGTTCGCATCGAAACCTCCCCCGAGGATATCAGCGGTATGGACGCATCCGAAGGTATCCTTACCGCCCGCGGCGGTATGACGAGCCACGCAGCTCTTGTCGCACGCCAGATGGGCAAGGTCTGTGTCGCAGGCTGCGGATCGTTGAAGATCAACTACAAGAACCGCGAAATGCGGATTGAGGGCAAAGAGAACATCGTCAGCGAAGGCGATTACATTTCGCTCGACGGCACCACCGGCGAAGTGTTTGTCGGCGAAATCCCGACGAAGCCGAGCGAAGTGCTGGAAGTGCTCGTCGATAAGACGCTCGACGAAAAGGACGCACCGGTCTACCAGTTGTACAAGACGATCATGCGCTGGGCCGACGCCAACCGCGAGCTCAATATCCGCACCAACGCCGATCAGCCCGATCAGAGTGCCAACGCAGTTGCATTCGGCGCAGAAGGTATCGGTCTTTGCCGCACAGAGCACATGTTCTTCGGCGAAGGAAAGATCGGTCCGATGCGCGAGATGATTCTCGCCGATACGCAAGAGGGTCGTAAGGCTGCACTCGCCAAGCTGCTCCCGCTCCAGCGCGAGGATTTCGAAGGCATCTTCGAAGCGATGAACGGGCGCCCGGTGACGATCCGTACGATCGATCCGCCGCTGCATGAATTCATCCCGCACGACGACGCCGGACAGCAGGAAGTCGCCAAGATGGTCGGCGTATCGGTCGATAAGGTCCGCGAACGCGTCGATCAGCTGCACGAGTTCAATCCGATGCTCGGCTTCCGCGGCTGCCGTCTCGGCATCATCTATCCGGAGATCACCGAAATGCAGGCGCGTGCGGTGTTCGAGGCAACCGTCAACGTTCTCAACCGCGGCATCAAAGTGCTGCCGGAAATTATGATTCCACTCGTCGGGCACGTGAAGGAGCTTCAGCTTCAGGCTGAG
>PABJ01000135.1 GCA_002699105.1 Ectothiorhodospiraceae bacterium
CTTAGCTGTAATCAAAGAAAACCAGCAGTTGCGATTTGATAACACAGAGCTTGTGCAGGAGCGGGATCGGTTGCGGTTCAATGGCGTAAGGGCATCCGCAATTCTTGAAACTGTCGCAGCGCTCACAGATAGCACGTTGGAGCGCAAAGATCTGGAAGCGGCTATAAAACTGCTTGAGGAATCGTAATGGAACGCTACGGAATATTCAGACAGCCAAAGCCGAAAGGACCGGAATCGAACAACGACGCCCAGCCCCATGCGCAAAACTGCCAGTGTGCTGAGTGTCGAGTTAAGCGGGATAGGAGGAAGTATGGCCGCCAGCAATCAACCGAACAAAGATAAAGAAGCGAACCACGTAAAATGTCATGACTGTGGCGTATTTATCAAAAAAGAACTGTGGGTTCCTAAGTCGCACCCATGGAAAAAGCATGCGCTCTGCTGGAGCTGCCTTTCGAATTACGATGATCCGCATTGCGCATAGGAGGAAGTATGGCCGTTGAGTTGCAAGGTCCGCCACAGCCCGGGCCATTTGTGAGAGTTGTCGGCATTGGGATTGATTTAATGCTGACGGTTAATGATGAGGATGATTTACTGATACTGGCACTGGCTGTTCGCATCGCTAACAAACGGAGATTCGGAAAGCTGAATGCACTGGAGGAAGAGCGGTGAGCACTGACACTAAAGAAGAAAGAGTGAATCGGTTTTCTGAGCGAATGCCAGCTCTGCGCGAAAAATTCCAGAGAATGAGAGAGCGCAAATACATTGAGCGGCGGTTAAAAGAAAACGGCATCGACATTGACGAACTGGAGGAAGCATGAAGCTTTCAGAGGATGACTTTAATAGGATTAATTTTCATGTCTGGTTCGCTGATATAGATGGAGGCATGTTTGCAGGTGGAACAACAGTAACCATCAACCTACAGAACTCGCACAAAGTCTTTATTAACGGCCCTGATGTTAAGTTTGAAAAGAGCATAAGCAGCTTCCGCGAAGGGCTTGAAATAGCAAATATGGAATTAAGGCAGACTGAAGAGGAAGGCGGTGATTAGCCGCCTTATCTGAACTCTTTATAGTTACTTACGATCTGATAGTTAAATATCTTAGCTGACGTTGCCGCACCATCAGCTTCAAGATAAATGTAAGGCTGAAGGCGAACTTGCACCGGAATATTCGTTGTTATGGAACCGTCAGCGGTGTTCGGTAAAATGTCTATACCTTTTGACAGTTGCCCAGTGGAACCGGAATTTGCGAAGTTCCACTCTCCATAGTACACATCAATGGTTGAGTCACTTATCACCAGAGTGATGTAATTCAAACGATTTGTCATGGTCGTTGAAGATATAACTACACTTGACGTGGAACCCCCGTTGGCGCTTTCTACGGTAATCTCTCCTGCTCCAGTTGCGCCACCGGTGTTTGTCCCATCGTACTTTACAAGAATGTAATTATTCGCATCATTGTAAAGCCCAGCTCTAAATAATCCATCCTCGTCAGAATCACCAAAAACCATGTGTATCGTTGGGCGTCTTCCAGTTGCCCATGCTTTAACGCCATTAAAGTCTAATTTTGCAGTGTCATTGTCTGCTGGACAGTTTAGAAGAGTGTAAGAATAATTTTGTTCAAAACCAGAAGCCGCACCAAATTCCGCATCAGCCGATGATATGGCTCCTGTAGCTGTTACGGTTTGCGTCCACATGGGTGATGGTCCGGATATCATCATATCCCTGAATTCCATGCGACCACCAGCATTAATGTTATTTCGCCAATCGTCCCGATATGTAGAAACAGATGCGCGGTTATAATATTCGTACCCATCACCAATAATTCGGTTATTAAACCCTGCATCGGTAACGGACACCATGTCCTCTCCCGCTACTGAAAGTAGGTTGTTTCCATCGCATCGAACTGAATTATCAAGCGCAAACTCGATAGCGGGTGAGTCTTGGATCAATCCATAAAACTTATTATTAGACCCAGTGAAGCGGAATTGGCCGTATGTGTTTTTCTCGGTAGATCCAATGTATGTGTTTCCTGAGCAATCGTTGGCATTGTAAATGTGATACACGTTGTCAGTCAGGGCGATATTGTTAAACACACAATGAGTTACCCACTGAGACCCAGTCCCTGCAACAAGGTTTATGGCCCGCTCTCCGCCCCAGATAGCCACATTTGAACAGCGCATTTCCATGACATAATAAGTCGATGCATCCACCGTTAAGCCGTAACCTGTACCGCTCCCCAGCGTCAACTGTATTACGACATTATCAAGCCATTCTTGGTATCGCCTACCTTGCGCGTTCGACGTTGGCACCAAACTTACAACTTCGCTTGTGAACGAAAACCCTAAGGTTGCCGCGGTGTAATCACCGTCAAGGTTCCTTAACCTGCCCCCTGGGCGAACGTAAACTACATCAATGTCAGATCCTGGGATTAAACTACCAGACCTCAAATCCAATGTGACCTTGTTCGGTATGATAACAGTCGTGTTGACTGTGTGGGTATCACCGTACAGATAACCGCCACCGTTAGAGTTTATCAGCGTTAGCCCGGCGTTTATCTCGTCATAATCATCACCAGAACCAGTAGCCCCGAACTGGTAAACCGTATTTGTGCCGTCAAGCACCAGATACCAATAATTTCCACCAGCATCAACTACATACCCATTCCCCAAATCAGTAGACAGAGTCCCAGCAGTTGTCTGAGTTCCGCCCGTGCCGTTTTTGTACCACTGAGCACCACCTACAGAGCCACCAGCCGTGAATGCTTGAGTATCAAGGTAATCGTATTGTGACCAATCCCCGCCATAAAGGTCAGCTACAGATGGAACAACAACCTGTCTACGAGACACCGCAACTTCAATGTTTGTTGTTGTGCCACTGTCGGTTATGGTTGCACCATCAAGGTCAGAGCCAGCCAGGGAGCCGAAAGGGAGCAAAAGCAGGTCATTCCCGTTATTCATGGCGTAGGTGCCGTCACCAGAAGCGACCACCAAGAATGTGCCTTGCCCGCCATCGCCGGGAAGTAAATCACCCCCGGTCTGAACGATAATCCCGATATCAAAATCAAGGGTCTGGGCTACAGCGCGAGTCGATACCGCCCGAACATAATCGGCATTCTGAGTGACATAAGTAACCAGCTCACTACCTAGCACCCTGTCAAGGGTTTGGGTTGACGGGTTGTAAATCAGAAAATACTGACTTGGTGAAAAGCTGCTAACCGGATAGGAACCAACAGTAGACATTAGAAACCCCGTTAAATTGTGTAGCCTATTACAGCAAGGTAAACACCGATTGCGCTAGTTCCTACAGTGCTATCAAATCCCACCGGAAACCAGATTGCAAAATCGAACTTAGGCGTATCAGCCTTATCAAGTGCTATATGGAAATCTGTTCTACAGACAGAAGAATCAATAGCCGTATTGAGCTGTACGCCGCCGATCCCCTTCGTGAGTGTCCTGTCAGATACACTAAACGCCAGACCAGAACCAGTCTTTCTAGCATAGGAATTTATGGTTAGAGTTGCAGGGCTAGTAGAGTCTTGAATATATGCGTCAATGCCGATTATTGCTGAAATCGCCCCATCAGGAACCGCTGACGAAATATCAACCTCTGTCCATGTGCTGTTATATGCTTCGGCTGTAATCCCGGTCACATCAAGTACAGCGATTGGCCTATCAAGGATAACCGTACCACCCGCACGATAACGAACGCCTTGCAGCCCATTATCAAAATCAATCAGGTTCCCATCGTCGCCAGGATTGCCAGTAGATGAGATAACCAGCCAATCAGCGCCCAAGTCATCGGTCGCTGTAATTTGACCAACAGACCGCGCAACATCTCCAACTGCAACGGGAAGGGCCTTGACATCAGCAAGAGTTAGCCCTACCTGTATGGTGTCCGATGCAGTTCCGCCACCACCAGTAGACTCAACAGGCGAAATCGAAGCAGAATATTCAACCTGAACACCGGCAGAGTTAAGCACCAGCAAGGAGTGCTCACCGTCTACAAAAGTGGCAATGGGGGAACCGTTATAGACAATCTTACCGCCAACCGTGCGCAATGGCTGCGATGCTGTGAACTCATTACCAGCGTCATCTTTAAATGTTACTGTGACCTGATTAGCTGGGACTTGTGGCGCTTTACTGGGCTGGCCAACGTAAACATACCCGCCATCCAGTGGCGCACCTTGGCTATCAGTGAATAGGCGTTTGTCTGATTGTACTGGGGTCATTGTGATTTCACCTGTTCACGTAATTTGTTGATAAGATCAAGCCTTTCCGATACCGGGGCATCCCACAGCGATGTTCGCCGCTTTGCTGCCTCTCCCGCCTTCATGGCAATATCAGCCATTCCTCCGGCACCGCGTCGAGCGCCTTCTTCTGCTATCTGCTGGCCAACACCCTTCAACGATTGCGTGGCCGGGGTTCCTAGCAAGCCCTCAAGGTCCGAGTTAAGTTTAACCAGACCGACCACCTCATTGCCAAACTTTCCACCAAAATCATTTGCAATATTGGTTAAATTCTCCACTGCCCCTGCTACTTCCGTCCCTTTCTGGTAGTTGCTTAATATGGTTCGTAACTGAACACCGGTAAACTTCCCAACATCCGCAGATTCAGGGTCAAAGTATTTATTGCCCATCAAATCTTCAAACGGCTTTAAGGCTGATGCTGCTTTTGCGTAGTCATCGTTCGCGGCTCGATAATCATCAGACAACGCCCGCAGCTTTTCATTAATCTGGCCTCGAACACCTTTCAGGATGCCTTCAGCCTTCTCGCTCAACCTCTGAGGTGCAGCACCAGAAGCCGTGCCATACAACCTATCTGACAAAGTACGCTTTAACCGGTGAAGATCAGCGGCATTATCGAAGTCTTTACCAAGCGCCCTATATGCTTCACTCAGCAGCTTCGCATCAGTTGGTTGGAATGCAGACAAATCACCCAATCTAACCCGCCCATCTACAATATCAGCACCGTTGTTCCTGATGCCTATCACAAGGCTGTCCTGAATGTCACCAACATCAACTGGTTTGCCACGCAAATCTTTCTGAACAGCCCTGGTTATTTTGCTTGCTGCTTCGTCCTGTTTGTCAGCCAAGAACTTGAATCGCTCCATGACCCTATCACCGGCAACCGTAGAGAACCGGGAAAGGTCGGCAGATTCCTTGCCTTTAGCTATATCTTCGGCAATATCCAGCATCTGAAGCGCTGAGCGTTGATCCCTTTGGCCAAGCCTACGCAAACCGGTGATGGTCGTGTCTTTTACGCCAGCATCCAACAAATCACGCTCAAGCATGTTAGGCTTAACTTTATCGCCTTGTAGCTTCCAACCGACAGACTGAGTGGTATTGTCTTTTAGTGCCGCACGAACATCCGAAATCTTTTGGCGCTCGAATCTTGGAATCTTTGGTATGCCAGCCTTAACTTGCGGCATTGAAGCCCTAGCCATGGTTCCCAATCCGCTAGTGGCCATAGGCGCAAGGGCGGCCATAGGCGCCAATGCTTCACCAGTAGCCTGTAAGTATTCCTGTCCCGCCTCAGTCTCTGGCATATCAGTAAAGGCTTCACCGCCACGCTGAGAGGCTTCAAATATACGCTGAGCACCGGCATAGGGGTCTTCCATGTACTGGGCTGGACTCATTAGCTCCCTGCCAGCCTGAGCAGTACCACCAACAAACGAACCCAGCGCCCCTGTAGTTGCGCCAGTAACCAAAGTCTTTCCGGCCTCAAAAGCCCCCGTAGCCATCTCGCCCAGCGTTCTTTTTTTCTGGGGTTGAGTGCCGAAATACTGTTGCTGCTGTTCAGTGGTTAGTCGCTCAACGTCTTCAGGGGGCAATGGAACATCGCTATCAAGCTGCTGAGGCTGCACAGGCGGGGCAAAGTCTGCTTCTGTGGCCAGACCTTTCGCTATAGCCTTGCGCATAATCTCATCTTTTGAAGTGCCTTCAGGGGCTCCTTTGATAACAACCCCATTAGGCAACGTCACATTCATTACATGTCACTCCAGTTGATCGATTCAGTATCACCGCCTAAACCTGCTGGCCTTTCCTGATACTTCTCATTCAGCTCTTTCAGAGTCTCAAGTGCAGCGCGGCGGATTCTCGAAGGCACTGTAGAGTCTCCAATTTGTGCGGCCATTTGACGATACAACAATTGATCTCTATCAGATTGAGGGCCTTCCATTCGCGGCATCTTGAGTATAAGAGCGCCTTCCAATGTCTTCAGCTTGGCGGCGGCTTCTGCGCCATCGGTAGAGAATCCGACCAGTCTACCAGCAGCATCGAGAGCGGTCCCGGCAAGGCTTTCTGTAGCCTCATCAAGCAACCCGTCAGCCATTTCAATAATATCAATAACGCCAGCAGCATCAGTGGCTTTTTTATCAAAGTCCTGAATTGCTTTCGATTCGCGCCTTACCTTTTCTACTTCCTCTTGTACAGCGGCCTCAACTTGGGGAAGCATTGCCAAGCGAACATCTTGTGTGGCCTGCTCTTGCGACCCAGCAGCGGCACCTTTGATTGTTGCACCGGATTGCGCAACCCTGCGAGTTAGCTCTTCGTCCATTGCGATACGTTCTTCAGCCGATAGAGAAGCTCTAGAAATAAGACCGGCTTCAATAGCTGCAAATTTCTCTGCTGCTGTCATTTCTGATTCTGGCTTCAACATGCCATTTTCATCAACCGGCAATCGATTTAGAATGTCCTGCCTGTTCTGTATTGCTGTAGGAATTCCAGACTTATCGCCAATCCCAAACATAGGGGCCGCCATCTGAATGCGCTTCAGTGCGTTTTCAGGGTCAACTTCAAACATGGCATAATCTTGAACCATGTTAATCGGATTCCCACCAGCAGCCGCAACCTGTTGAATACCTGCGTCAATGTATTGCTGGGCGTTGGTTGGGTCAGATAAAACACGGGTGTAAGTATCACGCGCTATGGCTTCGGTTCTCTCGTTAGTAATTCCGAATGCATCTTTGGCAGCTTGTGACAATTCAGGGTACTGGGTAATAACTTCAGTCACCTTGGCGGGGTCGCCTGACTGCATAGCCTGAGCTAATGCCGCTTTACCCTCTTCCATGTATGATTGCTGTTGTTCGCGCTGTTGTCGCTGGTCCATGACCTGACCAACTTGCCCTACAGTACCAGCCAAAGCCTGTAAGCCGGGTGCAAACTGATTGCCGGGTGTCACCATGAAAGGGTTAGCCATTATGCCGCCTCCACATACATATACCCATCGCGCTCTGTTACGCGTTCAGGCCATATCTTTTTGATTTCATCCGCCATCGGACCATATCCTTTACCAGTCAATCCCAGTTTAGCGGCTTCCTCGTTCCAATCCCATTCATAGATCTGAATGCCATCAATCACGGCAACTTTCTTTGGGTTGGATTTAAGTCGTGGATCACAAAACGCAGCCAGACCAGTAAGGCCAAGTTGACCAAATCCTAATAGATTTTGCATGCCCTGCTGCTGTGCTATTTGTTGAGCCTGAGCAGCGCCCTGTATGCCTTGCGCCTGAGTCATGCCGATATTTGTCATGCCTTGGGCTATCTGCGTAGCATTGCTGGGAATTCTTGCCAATCCCTGAATTCCAGATAAAGCACCCATGAACGCATTGGACCTGTTTCTTTGTAGCTGGTCGGCAATCATGGCTTCAGTGGCACCGGTTCGCAATCCACCAGTAGCAGACTGTGAACGTAATACATCTTCAGTTAATTGGGCCTCATCTCCAAGCAGAGCGCCATACACTGGCGAACCTTCAATTGCTCGGGTGAACTTATCGGCGCTTGCACCACCTTCCACACCAAAACCACCGCCAAGCAATTTCAAGGCGCTTTCCCTGAACTGTTGAGGCAATGCTTCAGTCTGCTTTAGATAGTCTAATGCGGCCATCTGTGCAGCCGCAGCCGTTTTGGCCGCTGCCTGGGTAGCATTCGCCGCCTGCTTTCCTGCCTGCTCACCAGAGAAATCAGTTTCCACAAGCCCTAATGTGCCAACCTTAATAAGGCTGTCTGCTGCGCCGCCCATTATTTAACCCTCATGTACACTTTTACGCCATTTTCAGCCGTTGCCAGATAGGAGAATCCGCATTTTGTTACAACTCTTTCCACGCTTGGCCTGTTAATCTGAGCAAGGACCATTTCACACCAATCGAACAACCAGAACACGAACACACAAAAATCATTTATAGCCGTTTTAAGGTGCCTCAGCCCTTTCTTATCACTAGATAGATGAGCTGATATTGCGTTTCCTTTTCTCGCCAGTGAGGCAATGATATGACCTTCACCGCACCACTTAAATATCAAGTGGTTATCATCTGAATACAGCTCGCCTGTATCCCCATTATACGGGATAAAATCTAAACTATCTGTATCCATTCGCTATCACTATCAGGCACCGGACTAAACCATAATCCCGGCGTTGCCGTGTCAACATAGAACCCGTTCATATTCGCCACATAGATACCATTTGGGTCTGAATCCGTACCGTATTGAGGGGAGAAATCTTGGATTCTGCCCATGTAATCGTTAATCAGGTGCTGAGGCCAGCCCATACGCTCCAAATCAGCATAGGACACCTGTGTTCTAAAACTCATTTATTTCCACTCCAGCCACACTAAAGACGCCCGCTGACTTGCCGCGTATCTTCATGCCAAACCATCGCGGATAATCGCCCAATCGGCGCTTGATCATTCTATGCTGGTAATCACCAGAATTCCCACGTGGGACCATCACTTCAGGCCCAAACAGCGCACCATCTTTAGTGGTGGACAAGAAAACAACATCATCAGTGACCGAACTGTGACCGGGAGCTGATACGATTTCACAGTTGTCCACAGTTCCACCAGCTCTAACAATCGGGGTGTTGCACTCAAATTCCACGATTTCACCGTATTGGGCGCTTACGGTCTGGTCCAGCTTACCGATAGTTGAGTCTATCGAATCACCATAGATCCAGCCGGACGTCGTGTTGTTGATGTTTCTCGGGTCGTAGATGCCGTTTCTTGCTCGCCATGGGTTCAATCCTGAATTCCATTCATACCAGATAGGTTCGCCCAAAGTGCCGGATAAACGGACATCATAAACAAGCGTATGCCGCGGGAGGTGGCATATAACCAGCCCCTGATCCCGAGTATCGCGGTACTCAATAGAGATATTGACAAGCTCATAATCCGAATAGGTGTCTATAATCGAATCGATTTCTTTAGTGCTAATCTTTGAGTAAGAATTGGTCAGCATAAAGAAAGTGGGCGAATACTCTTTACCGCCACCAAAGACAACCCATCTACCGTCTCCTATATTGGCCTTGGCATTGGTTCCAACTATCCCGATAGGAATGGATGCATTAGGAATACGGGCAAACGGAAATAGCGCACCATCATTGTTATAGAACGGGTCAATCGTGTATCTGTTAAACGCCAACAACTTGTTATCCGTTGTCCGACCCACGCCCAATATCTCATCAGGTGCAAAGTCAGAACCGGCCCGCTCGTTAGCATTAAATACAGCCTCATCAGCTAGCGTGGTGTTCCATAGGTTCTCACCATCAGTGAAGATGTAGTACCCATCTATCCACACCATGTCTATGAAATCACCAGCCCCTACAGGCTTTGTGACATTGGTCAGTGTTGAGGTGTCCCACCGCCAATAATCGCCGTCAGCCACAAAAGCTATGGAATTGAATGAATTAGCGAATTGCGCCTGATCACTGCCAGGGACAGAAGTGCCGGACAATGAAACCACACCACCAAACTGGTCAACCTCAATAAAAGTTTGCCCTGACAGCCTGACGTGAGTCTTAAACCGATCTGACCAGATAGCGCCCCGGTCAATACCGGTTCCAGTAGTGTACGATACCAACCCGTCAGACGTGCGGAGAAACCCGGTCCAATCACCGATAGACTGTGAAAAGCCAACCATGTTCAAAGGCAGGAAATCACGCCATTCAGCGATGTTTGAAACCTTAGTGCCTTTGACTAGCGGTAGCTTCACGGTGTCACCACTGGGTCGTCACCCTCATCAGTCAGATAATCACCGCCGGTAACAACTCGATTTTCAGGGTAGTAATAATCTGGCCCCCAAGGTTGTGAATTGACCTGACCGCGTGGCATGATCGATGGATATTGAACAGGCTGCACTTCAACTGTCATATTGGTGATTGTCTGCATCCCAATCCCAGCATTCAAAACGGTTTCTTGAGATGCAACCTTGCCGAAGTAGGGAGCAAGATAGACAGCCATCGAATTAACAACGCCCATGATTGCCCAGCTGGGAAGACCGGACTCTTCAGCAGGGTCCGGAGTGTCACCATTAACCACCCAGCCAATACGCCGCCCCATAGCATTTTGGGCAAGTATCCAATCCTGAGTATGGCGCAAAGTATCTTCGATTTCTTCAGGCTCAGCAGAGGATAGCCGGGTGTTAATCCCCAGCAGAGTCAGTATTTGGTTCGCTAGCTGATTCTTGGTCATTTGCGTGATCCTCCAGCGCTTTCAAAATGCCTTCAACCTTCATTTTGTGGTGTGGCTTCTTGCCGAAAACATCAACATACAATGCAACGGCTTGAGCGTAATCATCATTCTGAAGGTCAGCAGGATTAAATACCCAGCCTTGTTTCTTCAGCATGTCGTAATCACGAGCATGGACAGGACGCCCATAAACGCCGTGGATTTCGTGGCAACCGTCATCAGGGGTGTTGGTGTACATGTATTTCATGGTAGACCTCAGAGAAGAAGGGGGCCGAAGCCCCCAGTCAGGTTATGGGGTTTTGATAGCATTACCGTTTCGAGACGGGTCAGCATTACACAAACCGTACCACGTAAACAGACGAACCCGAGCATTTAAGCTATCCAGGCGAGCATCGTAAGCCATGTACAACTTAATGCCGCTGTCAAGGGTTTCACTTTCCACTTTCATGCCATCGAATTCAGACAGCAGATTGAGAGGAGCATCACCACCAACAATGTGGATAGACTCATTGGCCCAGAAGCTGTTCGCCTGACCACCAGTAGCATTCACCTTGCTGATAACTGCACCAGACAGAATAGCTGTTGAGATGTTGGCATAAGCCGCCTGCTCATCAGTGATGCCAGCTTGGTTAGCTGCGATTGGCTTGGGATAGACGGTTACGTTCAAAGCGTCAATGGAGATGATGCGGAAAGTCATCAGTTCCCCGGTATCCACCTTATCCATCATGCCAACAGAGTTAACACCAGCGATGGTGATTACATCTCCAACTTGGAAGTTGGTAACAGCAGTGAACGGGATAACACCATAACGATAGTCAACGTTAACATCCACGCCGCCTGTAGTAGTATAACCAGCAGGCACTTCAGTCACGTTAGCCGATACAGTGGTGGTGGTGGCGTTCAGCCGAGCCGGGATAGTGCCGTAAGTGGGTGCTTCCCATACCTCAAACCCTGCAATGCGAGGGTTGATTAGTCCGCTTTGGTAAGCTTCCTTGTTGATATCGCTTAAGGAGCTGTCACGAGAAGCCAGATCATTAGACATAACCTGGGCATCACGAGGCGGCATATAGAAAGACTGCCCCATTGATGTTTCTGCTTGACGCTCTTTCAGGATGGTGTTCGCTTCAGAAATGAAATTGTAACCGGTAGAGCTGGACTCGTAATACAGTGAGCCGGTATCTGCTACCAGATTTGCAATGTCGCTGTTCAGCTTGGCGCTTAAACGCTTGGCAGATGCCCGAGTCCGGCGCTCCATGAATCCTTTATCACGCAGATCATCAACACGAAGCTGGATAAAGTCGTTCTTAGGGGTGGACAGGGTTAAAGGATAGTATTGTTCGATGATACCAGTTTCTTGGCCGGTCAAATCCCAGCCTTCGATAACGGGCGCTTGTTGTTCTACGGTCTTCCAATATACGTTGGAAGCGTTTTGCATACGGTCAGGCTCAATCGAGTCAACGCGAGTATTACGGGTATACACATCGTTCTTGTTGAGCTGTTCCATAACCTCATCAAACAAAGTGACAAGGATTTTACCAGTGCTTAAAGCCATTTTGAATCACCTTTACTTGGTGATCAGCTTGACCCCTGCTTCTCGCGCCTTGCGTCTGATTTTCATAAGATCATCAAACTTGGTAGCTGCATCATATTCTTTCTGCAACTGCTTTGCCGAGGCGCTTTCTACCGCATCACCTTTAACAGCTTGATCCGGTTCAGGTGCTTTGCTGACCTGTTTAGCTTGTTTGGGTTTCAGTTTTTCTGCCAGCCGTGTCATGTGAGCAATTGCTTTCAACCCTTTCGGGTCATCTTCAAGCAACTTCTTCAACTGGTCCCGGCCAGCTTGGTTTGTACCAATGTAGTAAGCGACACGCTCACTGCCTTCGCCAACAGAATCAAGCAGATAGGCAAAGCTACCATCAATACCAGTAGCAGCATCAACATCATCAGTAGCCGTGTTAAGTGCGTTTGCCACACGATCCACGCTCACCTTGTTGTCTGTTGCAAACTTAGCCGCGTTGACTGCCAGATTCTTAGTCATGGCATCCAACTGCGCTCTAAAGTCTGCATTTGCCTTGTCAGCTTCAGAGTGCCGATTTCGGTAAGCCTCCATATCAGCGAAATACTTCTTCACTGCCGCATCGTACTTCTTGCGGTCGCCTTCGATTCCAGGGTCGTACATATCTGGAAAGGTAGGCTCACCCGCATGACTCTGCGTAGGCTGCTGTACCTGTTGCGCTGGTTGAGTCAGGCGTTTTTCAAGCTCTTCAAGACGTTTCTTGAGTTGCTCGTTTTCGCTTTGCTCTTCCTTGCGCTTTCGACGCTCTTTGCTCAGCTTGTGAATCAAAGCCTCTTCAGGCGTTGGCTCCTGCTGGCTTACTGGCTCCCCTTCTAGCTCAAGCTCAAAATCTTCAGACAATTCAATCGGTTCGTCTTCATTTTCGTCTGGTTCGTCAGCTTTCGCTTCATCCTCTTCCAGCTCCAAACTTTCAACCTTTCCCGATTCTTCCTCAGATTCTACCGATTCCTCAGCAGCTACTTGCGCTCTAAGCTCTTCCAGTGACATAAGATTAACCGCTCTTATAACGTTTAAATGCTGAAACCCGCAGCACTCGGTAATAGGGATAGCGCCCTACTCGCACATATGAGTATAACAAAGGTGTGTTCTTATGCAATATCGGTATTTCACAGTCTTATATCAATGGGTTATTGTTTTTGTTTGGGGTGCTTATGTGGGCCTTTTGGCTGACTACTTAACCTGCATCGGAGGAATCATGAAACCAGAATCAGTATCTGTAACAACAACGCAAGGAATTGGAGTTGGCGACACTGTTCAAATTCCATGCCTAGACCATAGATGGTGGAAGCGGCTGCTTTATTGGGCAACCGGAAGGGGTCGGCCATATATCCACAAAACGTACACTGTCGTCAGTGTTAAATCTGGTCCTGTAGATATTGCCCCTATTGCATCCGCATCGGAGCAGGCATAAGCGCAGCCTGTAGCTTGGATATGTTGTCCAGCTCGTTGCCTTTGATTTCACTGGCTAACTTGTTGGACTCTATACCCATCTTCTGAACTTCAGCCATAGCCTTGACTCGTTTAGTCTCAGCTTCAAACGCTTTAACCTGGGTGTCGGCTTGGTCGTTCTGCGCGCTCATCTGGCTCGCCTTGGCCTCTTCCATTTGCGCCATTGCCATCAATGTAGCTGCATCGGGCTGACCTTGTGACTGCATGGCCTGTTGTAGCATGGCCTCTTCCTCTTCAGTCTCAGGCTCCATAATGCCCTGGATAATTAGCTGTTTACGTGCGTAATCTCTCAAGTGGTCCATCTTCGGACCTTCCAGCAGGGTAAGGTAGGTCAATAGGATAATCTGGCCTTCCTGTGTCCCCTGAAGTGCTCCATACATGTTCTGTAGTTCTGCCCTGGCTTGTTCTTTCTGCGTCTGGTAGGACGGTCCAGTGTCTGCGTAGACCTCAAACCGGCCACGGGTCAGGTCATTGATAACAACCTCTTCCTGTGTCTCTTCATCAAAGACAGCTTCCATTACCATGACTTCCTTTTCTGTACCATCAGGCAATGTAATGGTTACTTCCCGTGGCACGTCATAGAGTTCAGCCGCCATAGACGCATACACGCGGCCACACTGTTTCATAGCCAGGGCAAAGCTGTTCTGATACAAAAACGTTTCCATGTTCTGCACGGATTGAGCCGCCATTGTCTGGCCTTCAGTGACCTGACCGCTCATCATTTGGTCAAGCGACATTTCGCCACCGGTCACATCTTCCACCGCTTCTTTGGTCAATTGCAGTAGTGCCGCCGCAGCCTGGGGTATTTCTGGAGGGCGTGAGTAATCAATCGGTCCCGCGGGGTATGGCTGGCCGCTGGGGGACTTCTCGTTAACCAGATGATAGGGGAAGTTGTCTGATGCGCCAGACTGAGTCCAGAACCGTTCTAATCCCTGAATCTGTCCTTGATAGAATACCGGCTTTTGTCTCGGGCCTTTGGCCACCACATCAGCAAGATAGGATAGGTTGAAATTGTGCAGCCGCTGACCGTCCTGGGCATCGTGGTAAAGGCCGCGCCAGATTTCCCGATTCTCAACCCGCGACCAATCGCCATAAACCGGAATGATAGGAATATGCTCGCCAGGAATGCGCTTACTTTTGACCACGCCGGAACCGGTCACAATCTTTTTAGTAACAATCCAGCGTTCTTTGTACTTCTCGCCAACCTTGATAAATCCAGCATCTTCCAGCTCATCCAATACGGATTTAACCTCACGCTGAGAGTAGGCTTTAATCTGGCCAAGCGGGTCTTCGAAGATATAGATTCGTTCGCGCTTTTTCTCTTTGTGGTAGAACTCGCCTATCTTGATTTCCTTGTCCTTGGATGACCAAAACAGATTGCTTGATTTCTTCAAAGACTTGAACGGTGCAGGATGCTCTTCGTACTCGATATCGTTCTCATCGCAGTATGTCTTCCATCCCTCTTTAGTGAAGGTGGTTACAATGCAGGCCCATCGCGCGTCTGACTTGTCTTTCTTGATAGCGTTCGAGTCGAAGTAAACGCAATTATTCGCCTCGTTAATCGGCTCTGCCTTGATACGCTGGTAGTTATTCAGGTCATCAAAGGTGGACTCGTATTCTGTTACCAAACGAAACGCACCGAAACCACAATCAACCTGATCTTGTACAGCCGTTTCCAATGCCTCTTCTGACGTGATCATGTCGGTTCGATACATGCCGCCAAGTGTTTCAGCACCTTCAGGGTCTGCCCCATCCTTAGCCTTAAACGTAATGTCGATAGGATTAGACCACAATTCCCCCAGGATGCGATTACGCTTCTTTTTGACAATATCGAATGTGCCGCGAAACTGAGTTAGAACATCGTTTGCAATGTCATCGTCCCACTGGGAGACACGGGCAAACACCAGCATGTTGCTGGCCTCTTCGCGGGTCACATCGGTACTGACTTCCGCACTCTCAACGAGTTCTAAGATTCGTTCGTGATCCATGCCTGCTACCTAATGGGGTTATTGGGGGCGGAATGTAGACTTCTTGAGCCTGGGCCCGCTGTCCGTATTGTATTGCATATCTGCGCATCATGTATGCATATCTCACTGCATCCAAGGCGTCATCATTGGTTTTGACAATCTTGCCTTTCTCGTCACGGTGATATTGTAACACTTCATCGAGTACAGTTCTTAATCCCCTGAATATCTTAAGCTTACCCTTCATCATGAGGTCGTTCAGCTCAAATATACCCGCTTCCACTGCGTTGCCACCGGTTGGCCACTGGGCATGCTCGAACAACATATTAAATCCCGCGTCTTCATAGTGGTCTTTTTGCTGCACACCACCATCCCGGCCTTTTTCATGCTGTAGGCCATCGTGTGGCCATGCCGTTGGAACACCTTCTGCCCATGACTTCACCGCTCCCCATGCATCATTGGCGGATTGCTTGCGCTCTTTGTATGCCCTGGTTAGGTAGAACATCTCGTTGTCCCGGTCCTCAACCAGTTGCACATGGGCTTGCGGGTGATCCCATCCGAAGTCCATACCATCAATCACATAGAAATAGTCTGGGATTGGGAAGGGATCGCAGACTATAAAATCTTCTGACAGGTCATAGATTCGACCATGCCCCAGCATTGGCACACCCTTGGTCCTCATGTCCCTCTGGTGAGCAGGATATGCCTCTAACAGTCGTTCGCGCTTCTCTTGGGTCATGTGTGGCGCATCATCCCAGCCTTTCATCATAAAGAATTGGGACGATGATGGGTTATCCATGAACTGGACTACTAAGTCAGTACGACCGTTCTCAGGGGTGAAAGTGTAGATTACCCGGCCACCTCTGCCCTTATCCCCGTTGATAGTCCTTGTCAGAACCTGGGGCCTGATCTTCTGGTCTACCGGTTCCTCATCCACATGAACCCAGTCAACCACATCCCCCATGATGGCATGCTGTCCTTGGGAGTATGACCAGAACTGGCAGACAGACTTACCACCAGATGAGTGCTGAACAACCACAGTCCGCATCGCATTAGGAGTACCGACCGCTGATTCCCAGCCTAGTATTTTTTCCTTGGGGACCAATCCACCTTCAAATTCACCATTGACATATTTTCCGAACAGGGCTGTCTGAAGCAGGTCGCGGGTCTTCTCCATTGAATACCCTAGGCCCCACATGGTTATTTGACGGTCAAACTTATGACCTCCCCAGCCTTCAGGGTAATTCCCAGTCAGGTGGACAGCATCAATATAGGTTCCGGTGAAGGTCTTGCCAATCTGGTTAGCCGCACACAGACAGCATTCATGGTATTCAGCAGTGGCGTTAATGAACTCAAGCTGCCAGCCGTAAAGAATATCGAACCGATCACGCAAGGCATTCAGCTTCTTGCGCTTAGCCGCTTCTTCCAGCAGCTTCAGATATTCAACTCGTTGGGCCTTTGAGTTCATTCTCTAATGCCTTGATGCGGTTTTCGAGTTCGTCATCGGTCATGTCCGCAAAGCTGTGGGTGTTATGGACTTCTGTCTTGTCGCCGTACTTTTTAGGTTTCATCTTAGCCATCAACCACTTACGCGCATCAACACGCAGCTTAGACCGCTGAACATGCTCACCATTCAGGGTCCAGCCTATGATTTCCCCGTCTGCGTTGGTCTTTTCCATCCAGTCATTAGTGCCATCATCGGCAATATCCATAATGTCTTCGGCCATTGCATCGGCTGATTCTTGCTTCGCGAGCGCGTATTGTTTTGAAAACTCTTCATGCTCTCGCATCCACTTGAATATACTGGAAATAGCGGGCATCCCTTCATCCCTGCATACAGAGCGTAGTGATTCACCTTGAGCTAGTCTTTCACATATCAAGTCTGCTAGTTCTTGGCTGTATCCTGAAGGTCTTCCGCCTGCCATTAGTAACCCTTCTTCTTGCGCTTTGGTTTTGACTTAACTGGTTTTGGTTGCTTTGGTTTGCGTTTCATTATGCACCTCTTCGTTCACATAGTACCGCATAGCCATTTAGGTCAATAGTGGCGTTGGCATCTGAGCTGAACTGAACTTCGACAGGGTTGTTCTTTACTGAATCAGCGCCCAGATAAAATCGTCGTGACAGCGTGTAGTTGTAAGTGCCTGCTGACTTGAATTGCGCTCTTCCAAACTGCAATGAGAATGTGGACCCACCATTATCAAAATAAAGCCTTGCCAGAGCTTCTTGGTTAGCCGCAGTAGTAGTGAGAGAGATATCTACCCTGACCTCAATGTTGTCACCTACTGAGAACTGGCTAAAGCTAAACTGGCTATTTACTGCATCCCAGACTATTGAAACGCCGTCAGGAGCAAGGTCAGACCTTGTATTAGCCCCTGTAGCGTCATTAAGCACCTTCACAAACCCTGAACCAGACGTATAAGCCTGAGTTGAGGCCCCATGCTGAATATCAAACGATCCGCACGTTGCATTAGTGGGAACAATCGTAGAAAGCGGCACAAACTCTATCGCATTGGCCGCAGTATTCACCCTTACCACGTATTCGGATGCACCGGAATAGTTCGCAGGAGTGTCACTTAACAGCGTCAGAGCCTGTGTGACGTACTCTAGGGCCGTTTCGCCAGCGTTTACCCTTGGAACCTTTAGAGCGTTGGAACTGAAGTTGCCGGGGCCATCAGTGAGAGAGACGAAGAAGTTGGCCGCGCCCGCCACAAACTCCAAAGCATCCTCTGCGATGTTGACCGCTGGCACCTTACCGGCTTGGCCTACCATCGTCCCTGGGGTGTCAGCCAGGGCAATAAAGTTATCAGGGGCTAACGTCTCGATAAACGCCTGCAATGCAGCCCGATTCATTTTCATTAGCTGCCCATTGCGGACTATTGTGAACAAATCACCACTTTGGCTATCGGTTACAACAGGGTATGAGCTTGACGTTATATTGCTCATGATTCCTTACCGATTAGATTGTAACCAAATATTTCCCACTTCAGGCTAGGTGATGTTGAGCTTGATAGCGTAGCCCTGACCTGTTTCCCGCCCTCAATGTTGAACGTGTTCTGACCTGTGGCGTCCGAAGTCATTGCGGTTGTGGTGTTTAAAGTGGTTGTGGTTCCGTCTCGTGATTTGATCTCAACGACTAGAGTTCCACCACCCCAAGTACCAGCCGCAACAATGCTAAACGGGCCTTCACAGTGTACCCAATTGCCGCTTCCATCTGCCGTTAATGTGCCATATGTTGTAGACATGATTTAACCCGCTATTGCTTGTGAGATTGTTTCGTCAATTGTGCCTGAAATATATTCAGATATTCCGCCGCCAGACACCACAGGCGGCACATACGTCAGTGCATCTACACCGCTAGAAAGAGCACCTTCGTATGTGCTTGCTCCAGCATTGTTCATATGCGTCAGATCCGGGTCGAGCAAAGCCGCGTTCTTGTTATTCGTGCCAGTAGGATCTCCCATTGGCGTCCACGTGTCGACCGTATAAGCGTTGTCATCCGAACTCACAATGATGTCGGCTTCGTCGTTCCAGTCCGGGGCGATAGTAGAACCCCAAGTTCCCGGCAGAACATAGGGAACAACAATCAGCTCAGTGGTACTAATAGCGCGGTAGTCTGCTAATAGCGCAGATAGCTCCGTTGACGTTGTTGCTAGTGATGTAGATCCAAGTGTGTTAACGCATACTTCTAAAACAACGTCTTTAGCTGCTACTCTCGTTGCATGGCCGTCATCAAGTATTTGTTGAGCATCTTCGATTCTATCTCCCGGGCGGCCTATATGAACAACCCACCGGTCTGAGTCACCTGACGCTTCAAAAAACTCGTTATACTGTCCAACAACAGTGTCAGTGTAAAGATCCTGATCAACATCCATCAGCGAATCGCAGACAATAGCAACTTCAGGTTGATAAGTAGTCAAGTCAAAGTGACGTATCTCTAATATGTCCACGTCCCCGGTTAATAGCTTGAAAACTGCAGGATACCCGGATTGGGGCATGAGATCAGTGAGAGTTCCATCACTCTCATTGTCTACTTGATACTGCACTCGAACTGGTGCGGCATTTTGAGTTTCATTCCAGCACCAGAAGGTGATCGTATGGCCGTCAAGCTGATAGCATAAAGCATATATATCATCAATAGCAGGAGTTCCGCCCATAGTATCGCCACCGCCGGATATGGGACTTGTACCTGCACCAGGGGGCGAATTGCTTTGTATTCTTGACGTACCAAAACTTGTGTTATATTCGCCAGTGTGGATTGTTGAGATTCCAAAACCTATATTAATCGCACATGCAAGCGCCTGAGCCTCGACTCCTAAGCCTTGTCTGAACGGTACACATCCTATACCTATTACTTGAGACGTGTTCCTGCATCTAAATCTACCGTAGACAAACTGGCGGTGAGCATATTCTGACTCATTAAGACGACAGTAGTTGTTAAACTCATCCCCTGAGGGTGGAGCGCCGGACAGTCGAACTGCATTAGATGGACTTGTCACTGATGCTGTGGACAAATTCTGAGATACACCACCCGACTGGCCGACCGTAAATTCTGCTGTATCATTACCAGTAAATGTTTTCCAGACGCCCACGAGGCGGCACGGGTCCCAATTTGTCAGATAATCTGTGGTGCCGACTCGGGTCATGTCGTTGTTGTTTGCGGTCTGATCTTCAAACGTAGTTGCTGTATCCGTAGGACCGTTACCCCACAGCGTTAAAGAATCAGGCGCTGTTACGGTGCTACTTGCATAATCCTGTGGCCGGCCATTATTAAAGTCATTAGCTATTTCAGTAGCTGATAAAGCTGATGCCCAATATCTACAATAGCCCCCAAAAGTGGCTTGACTAGGCTCTGCTGTTCCTGCTCTAGAGCCGAAGGAAATAGCAGTTAATCCAGAGCTACCTAACCCAGCTGTTGCCAGCCCAGACATTGAATTCTCTACGAATTGCAAGATTGCATTGTAATAAACCGACAGGATTGGATTGCCACCATTATAGTCCCAAACAAGCCCTACGTGTGTCCATCCGGGAGGAGGCATTGTGAACCTGGCTACTTGAACCGCATCAACGTTATTAACAAGAACAAAACGGCAGGCTCCAGCCTCTGCGCCTATATCTATCTGCCACCCTATTTGAGAGCCTCCAGCCTGAGCATGAGCAAGCCAAACACCTTCACCAGCTGCTGGGGCCGGTTGATTAGCATAGTCTCTATCTCCAGTCTTAGACCAGAAACACAGCGTAAAAGCACCCGTATAAGTTTCTGCACCTACATCCAGCTGATAGTAATCGCCAGCCGTACCAGTAAGTTCAACTACTTTTCCTAAAGTACTCAAAATTCAACCGCCCTAGATCTTAGCCCATTCATATCAACGGTTCTTATTGATAACTCGCTGATATCGTCAGTTATATACTCACAACACTGAGCAGATGCAACAACTTCTCCATCTTTTAAAAATTCATACCCTGCTATCTCATCCGAGGCCATCGGCGTCATATCTTCTCTTTCTGTTGGAGCTTTCCACGTGACTCTATACTGCCCAGAGTCGCATTCAATCGTTATCAGGTTGCTCTGTATTTCAATCTTTTGATCGGTCAACCTGACTACTTTGTACCGTGTCGAATAGTCTTTTACTTTCTTGCACCCTAATCCGTTGACCGCAGCAATGACAGCTCTGTGCTGGCTGTTGTGGCTGCTTATCAGCTCGGATCGTGCCCCAAGAGGGAAACTCAAGGTCAGAAAGAGAACTAATACGCTTAATGTCATCTTCATCCCTATACCTCACTTGTCGCCGCTCCGTTCGTTTTGCTCTCTATTGAAGTGCCTATCATAAATAGCATCAACACGGTCGCTTACATGGAAAACAGCATCAATAACTGGCTTTACCCTTGCGTCCACGCCGTCACTGTCCATCAGCCGGGATTGCTCTCTTGTGAACTCTTCCTGCTTTTCAGAAAGCTTGTCTTGTCGTTCCGCTATTTTTTCAACCTGCTCTACAAGCTTGCTTTGGCCATCTGCTAACCTGTTGATCCCGTTAAAGAAATGATAAACCTTGTACACCACAAAGCCAATCCCCGCTATAGCCGAAGACAGCCAAGGCCAGTGGTCTTTAAGCAAGTCAGCAATTTTATGGACTGTGTTCGCCTCTTCCTGCACATGCTGCCCTTACTTTTCCCGCTTGCGATCAATGTACATCAAGACCAAACCGATTACGCCAGATATGATCTGTACAGTCAGTACCGTTGGGTCGCCCGATATGGTCAGTGGTTGCCCTGTCGGCTCCAAAGCTGGAAGGGCAGCGGCGGCTGTTACGGCTGCAATACCGGCAGAAGAGGTCAGTTTGTCTTTAATCAGTCCAGAAAGGAAATTTGCGGCTAGCGTTTTCAGCACAAGCATGTAGTTAACCTCTTGAAAGTATGGCATTTATCCGTTTCTCATCTGCTCAACAAGCCGCCTTGCTCGTTCACCTACCTGATTATACCAGTGTGAATTAATCATTTCATTAGCCGCCTTATCATAATCTCCTTGCTGAAGATAGTGACGTAAGCGTCTGAATGCTCTGAGCCGGTTCAGGCCAAGATTGAATGACATATTGATTATAACGCCGCGACGGGTTTCTGATAGCTGTGACCAAGCCATCGGCCCGACATACGTTGCTGCGTCTAACTTGGCGTTCTGGAAGGATATTTCAAAAAGGGAGTCAGCGATTTCTTGCGGGATGCCGTTATCTTCGATGTTCCAGCCGTAACCAATGGTTAGCTTGTTTGCTGGACATTTGTACAGTGAGAGTCTTAACCCCTCATCCTGCTTTATCTGTTCTTTTGCTTCTTCGTAGTCCATATTGACCACCTAAAAAGAACCCCGGCTTAACAGGAGGAATGCCGGGGCTTTGAAGGACATGCTTACAATATAAGCGAGTCAGCGAGGTGGGTCAATCTTCTAGTTTTCTGTAGTCGTCATCTATCCAATCATACTGATACTCTGCCCATGGCCAGCCTGTTTTGAGCCACAAGTTACCGCACATCATATGTGGTACCCGGCATAGCCCATTTAGTGTTTTCGCCTCTCTGCACAATCACTAAACCAACAGTCGCAGGGTCAACGCAGACCTTTTCGCCATGCTTGCCCTCGCGGTGCTTATCGAAATTGCCAACAGTGCTGAAATATTCGCCACACACTGAGCATTGGCATGTTTTGCCGGTTCCAAGTTTTGAATTAGTCTTGCTCACAATCCAAGCCTCTTCTTAATCCGCTCAAGATTCTGTTTTGCCTCTTCGACTGTGGCCTTGAAAACTACGTTCTTCGTCCATGCTTCCACTGTCAAATACGGGGCGTGACGGTGGCAGATGTTGTCAGAATGATACACTATGGCATCCGTCAGCGCTTCCATGTTGCCGGAAATCTTGCTTTCCCATATGTCGCGCCAGTCGAGTAGCTCATTTCTTGTCATAGTCACACCTCATCTTTGTAAAAAGGCTCAACATCTTCAGGGTTCGGCCATGCTTCAGCAATTGCTAACTTCATGTTGCGATTATCAACAACCATGGCTATTTCAGTCTCGCCGCACCGCTCTTCGTATTCTTTGTGAGCCTGCAACATTTCTGGCGTTACAGTTACCGGAGTGCCAGCTTTTTGCATGTGCATAATGTAGGCTTTGAATAATCTTGTGGTTTTGTGTGGCTTCATATCTCCACCCTCGCACTTAAAACCAAAGCCTCACCGAACAGGAATACAGCGGGCTGTACTCTCCATCTTGTATACGTTGCTGATGGGGCCAGCATTGGGCATAGACGGGCTTCTGTTCCTTCGTCGCCGTAACATGAGCGGTATCCGTAAACACCTCCCACGAACAAGCTCAGGCGCAAATATCCCCTATGCTCATGCCAGCCCTTTGCAGCTACGTAGCTTGTCCGGTTGTAGCTGTTCTTGAATCGGCCAACGAGATAAACATTGCGCTCATATGCAATCAGGTCGTGGCTTTGATTGTACTGGGAATCAGGCGAGGCAATGTGAGTTGATATTCCACCCAGGTAAACCGCATCCGGTCGGGCAACTTCAGGAATCAGAAGAAAACAGAACACGATTCCGATTAGTAGTGCTGTGAATGTCGCTGATTTAGTCACGATTTCACCTCGTACCCAATGTGCGGATACATTTCCAGTATCGACTTATCACTTATGCGCTGAATGATTGCGTCTACTACAAAGCCTGTGCTGCTGCGTAATAAACGCTCATGGATTGACTGGAACCTTACTTTTAGTAGTTGTTTCATTACTAATCACTCCTGACAGCTATCCGTTATTTCGTCTTCGTAGCTACTATCGGTAAGATCAATCCCATCTGCAATTTGCAATATGGCATCTATGCTTAGATTTTCAATTTCTGACCTGATTCTGTCCGCCTCTCGCTTGGCGTAATCTGCTTCCCAATCCAGCTTTTTCAGATACCGCATCAGAACTCTACGCATTTTATTTAAAGACTTTTTAGCGCCCTTGCGAATGTAGAAGTTGTCTTGACTAGAATTAGGATGACTTAAATCTACACAATCACTATCGTTGTAATAGGCTCTATATTCCTTGAATGTTTTTTCCAAATCCTCAAAATTCCCTAGATACTCTAGGTCTAGCTTTAGGATTGCATCTTCAATCGAAAATTTTTTATCGCTATCGTTTCCGCCCCAAAAAGTATCCCAAAACATCCCATCATTTTTAAAAATGCAAATACGTGAACAACACCAGTACATCGTGCCGCTCGCGTTTTTGTATTCTCTCTCTTTTAAAGTCTTTTCGTTCCATCCCCATCTATAAATGTCGCCAGGTCTTGGTTTATTCATTGCTCTCTCCTGTTGTTTGGAGTGGGTGGCGGAATCGAACCGCCCATGCTTGTCTGCGCCACCAGGATTCAAGCGGAATCGAACCGCACGGCATTACACAATCACCAGTACCCACACATAAAAATCCTCGCAAAGATGCTTATGTTTGGGTTCCCGGATTACCCGCCGGGCCGGACCGGTCTTTCCCGGCGTCACATATTGAGGTTGCAGAGGCGGGGCACCAACTAACCTGTGATCAGAGAATTTACCGCCTCTACCCAGAAACCCCGGCAGTTTTCAGCCAGGGTGTTGGGTGGGTTAGCCATCGCCAGAGCCATAGCCAGAGCCATCGCCA
>PABJ01000136.1 GCA_002699105.1 Ectothiorhodospiraceae bacterium
GCCGGTACGCGCGGCCACGGCACCGAGCAGCAATGTGAAAGCAGGCCACGTGCTGTATCAGAACCCTGCAGGGGGAAGCATCGTGCGCGAAGGCCGCAACGTCTATTTGACGGTTTCGGGCGGGGAGCAGCAGGTGCTGATGCCGAGCCTTCGGGGCCGGTCCCTCAGGGACGCCAAGATCACTCTGGAACGACTGGAACTGGCAGTCGGAATGATAACATACGAGGCATCCGACTTGCCGAATGAGACAATCGTCTCTCAAGGCATATCCTCAGGGAAAAAGCTTTCTCCGGGCACTCCAATCGATCTTGTGGTAAGTCTCGGAAAGGACATGCAGCAAATCGACGTGCCGTATATCGTCGGATTTACGCTCAACGATGCGCAGCGCAAATTATTGGAAAGCGGTTTGAAGCTGGGTAATGTCGGCTATCAGGAGAATCCATCGTTGAGTCCGCATACGGTCATTTCCCAGTCGCCTTCCGCAGGCGAGAAGGTAGATCCAAACGCTCCTATAGACGTTATCCTGGTGCGCTAGTATGACGATCCATTCGCTGCTGAGGCAAGTTGCTCTGCATACATCGAGCGAATTTCAGCGCAATGGAGCGGTGAGTTGCATAACCTTAGCGCTCGATCAGGACCGGCACCAGAAGATATTCGGTAAAATGGAACAATACGAAGGGGAAGAGCTTGCCGTACTTCATACCGAGATAGGGACGTTTCGCAAGGGTATGGATTTGATTTCGCTGTTCCGTCTCAGCGGAGATATGAGGTATTCGAAGATCGTGACCTTGGACGGCGACCGCATCACCATCATGGCCTTATTAGAACTGGAGGCCATGAGCCTGGCCCGGTTTGCACGGGTCCTGCAGGAGATGGCGGCATTTGCTGATGAGATAGAGCGGCTGTTGAGCGAAGAAGATTCGAACTAAATCAGTGCCTCAGGATTGAGCGCTGCCGGCCCTGCAAACTTGTACCCTTCCGCGTATTCACATCCGATCAGCAATCCAAAACGCCGTTCCCTACCGATTATCGCTTCCAAAAACTTCGGATCGCTGACAAACGTACCAGGTCCCGAATCGGTGCTATCCATGAAGAACTGCGTCCGGTATGCCCGGATCGCCTCCAACTTTGTGTCGTGTACGTCGCTAACATCGACGTAGAAATCGGGTTCGAAATCATGCGTCATCATGTAGTGATATATCCGCGAAGGTCTGTGGGGTGCCAGGTGCATGTCCGCGTTCCCTTGCAGCTTCTCCAATCCGCTGTAGAATACAGCCTCATGAACGAGCCGTCCGGTTGCACCATGATCTGGGTGGCGGTCCGAAAAGTACGGATAGAGGACCATCGCTGGTTTGCATCGCCGGAGTACTTCGATGACCTTCCATCTATTCTGCAAGGAGTTCTCGATGTTGCCGTCGGGAATCTCGAGGTTATCCCTGTAGTCGAGAGAGAGGACGTCAGTGGCAGCCTGCGTTTCTCGGGCCCGGATTTCCAGCGTACCACGCGTGCTTAACTCGCCTTTCGTAAGGTCGATGATGCCAATAGTTTTTCCGGCTTGTTTCATCTGCAGGAGCAAACCCGAACAGTACAATTCCGCATCGTCGGGATGGGGTGCAAATGCTAATACATCGATCGTATCCACTACTATTTCTCCTTCAATTGCCGAATTGCAACCATTACCTCGGGTATCATCGGGTCGTTGGGCTTCGCAATGCGCAGAAATTCTTCGTAATTCTCCATCGCCAAATCCGACCGGCGGCCCTGCGCGTAGACCTGCGCGCGCAGCACATACAGCTTGGCAGGGTAGTAGGCTTTACTGATTCCGTTATCCAGAATTCGTGCGGCCTCCCATGCCCGGTTCACTCGCAGCTGGAGCGATGCCATATTATAGTAGAAGTTCTCGTTGTAGGGATCCAAAGAGATAGCGCTTTCGTAGATGAGCAACGCTTCTTCCACCAAACCTCCGCGTGCCACCAGCGTGGCCTGATTATCACGGAATCCTGCATGATCGGGATTGATACGCTTAATACCATTCATACACGTCTCCGCAGTCTCCTGATCGCCTGTACTCAGTGCAGAAATCAGCAATAAGCGCAGGACGTAGGTATTGAGGGGAATGAGAGACGTAGCCTGCAGCAGAAGCGGTTTGGCACCGCCGTAATTCCCCTGTGCGACCATCTGTGCACCGCGCTGGATAAATGCATCGGCCAAGGCTTCTTTCGCCTCAAGGTTGTACGGTTGCCTTTCGATGATATCGATCAGCGTGCGGACTTCCGATGTATCGCCAAGGAGAGTGTACCGAGTCTTGATCGCCATTATTCTCGTGCGTGTATCGAAGAGGTTGCGGAGAATATCAGCACTGGAATCGCTGCGCGCTTCAATGAGCCTGGGTGAAAGGGTTCGATCCTCAAGCGTTTGAAGAAACGCCTGGGATGGCTCCTCGTCTTTATTCTCCGGTTCAACGATACCGTTAAATTCAAACGGTTCGAACGGCTTTGCATCCCCTATCCAGGAGTCCAGGCTCTTCGCGATCATGCCGTACTCAGCGGCGAGATAATCGACTGTGGGTATGCCGGAGCGGACGAGTTCAAACGAAACGCGGGGATCCTCCGAGAATTGCGCGAATCTATCTTTGTTGAGCTGTGCTGTATTCAACGGGGAATTCGAAGCGATGATCGCGAGCATGCCATTGTAGACATTGAGATGCCCCGTCCACAGTTCCATGTGCTTGAAGCTTGGCCGCATGGAGGCTGCAATCCGGCGAGCAGTTTCAATATTGACTCTCGATAGCGGTATCCACTGTATGAACAGCCCATCTTCGTTAAGTCTTCCGGATGCAAGCTGATATAGTTCCGGCTGAAATATTCTGGAGCCGGGATACGCAATTGCGAGCGGTTCAGGGGATATAATGACGTCGAACCGTGCATCGGAACTGGCGAGATATGCCTCCCATCTCGCGGAAACGAGCTCGAGTGTATCGAGCTGTTCCATCTCTTTCGAGATCTTCCGAAGCGTATCCAGAAGAAGGATGCTGCCATAGTCGGGCTCAACGCATGTCAACTTCTCCACTTCCTTATAGAGCGCGAAAGTCGCAAGCTCGATTCCTGAGCCGATTCCTAAAGACAACACCTCTTTCGGCTCTTTGTGCAGCAGCGCCGGCAAATGCGCAAAACGTCGAAGATCGGGAATGACTGCATTCGAGGATTGCGTCTGTATATCCGTTTCGTTCCAAACAAAAGAATGGAATGTGTTGTCGTCATCCCGCGATTCGATAAGCGTATGACTGCCGGCAGGCGTTCGTATTTCCTGGACGACGCGGAACGAATCCGGGTTGAAGAAGTCTCCGTACCCAAGCGGCGGAGTGACGATCCAAATGATTGCCGTCACGACGATTGGAAGGAAGCTTATCGGCAGCCGGAATTTCTTCGGGACTGTCGGCGAGTAATGGATTCCGATTGCACCGCCGACTGAGATGAGCCCAGCGGTTACAATGGCGGCCGCCTCCAGGGGTACAATGGCATATGTCACCATGTATCCGAGGCCTGCTACGAGAAGAATAGCTGTGTAGAACAAGCCCGGATGTCCGTAGCTGAACGATTCCCACCTTCTGCTCGCGGTAAAGAAACCCGTCGCAACAGTCGGCAGCAGCAACAGCCAGAGAGTAAATTCGGCGACACTGATGGTGGAGATATTCCCGGCATAGTATGCGATATACATCTCGTCGAAGAGTGTCGCATTGAGTCTCCAAATGCCGATAGCAAGCGAAAGCGCGTATATGATTGACGGTACGGCGATCCGTTGAGCGGGGAGGAGGTGCGAATACCGCTTGCCAAGAAACAAGCCTAACCCCACCGAAGCGAAAACGAGAGGTACGACAATCCCAAATACCGAGATGTGATCGACATTGCGGCGCAGTAGTTCGGAGAAGACAAACAGAGCCAGATACAACACTCCTATCGACATCAATCCTTTCACTGCTTCCTCGACCTTCGGCAGATCCGGTGGAAGCTGTTTTCCTTTCTTCTTGCCGTGAGGTTTCCGGGCAGGTTGCTCTGGTAGTGCTTCCTGGGGTGTTGGCTTTCCGGGAATGATTGGGATAAGTATCGCCGCCGCAGCCTGAACCGCGAAAACGATAGTAATAGGCAACTCGATCACTGCGGTCTGGTGGATATACAGTCCAAGCGCAAGGCACGCCAGAGCGAAAGCCGATTCGGGGATGTTTGTCTGCGGTGATGTCGCTTTTGTAAGGAGTGTGCCGGAACGCGCGACAGTAAGGCCCAGGAGGGGAACCGCAACAATGATTGCCCCGATCAAAAACCGGAGAATAAATGAAACTACGCCCGGTTCCTGGCTAATAAACGAAAGGTACCCTGTACCTGAGTAGAGTATGAGGACAGCGACAGGCGCAAGAATGAACGCAGCCGATCCCAGCCAATGAAAGATACCTCTGTCTTTCGCGTCCTGCGGGGCAACGACACTTAGCATGAAAGGACCGAGTCCTATCAAGGTGGCCAATAAGTATGGCAGAACGCCAAACCAGGAGTCCGGCAGGATGTAGATGCCAAAGTAGATCCCCAGCGAGATACTGGTACCGGCGAGAAAGGCCGTGAGGCCTGTTTTCAGGTAGTTCATCGAGCGCATATCGCTTGTAGTTTCAATCGGAAGCGGAACGAAATATGAGAAGGAAGTTGTTGAAAAATTTCCTGGGTTAAAAATCCGAACTGGACGCGGATCCGCTCAGAAAGGGCAAAATCACCGTTTCGACTCATCATGATGCGATTGTGTTGATTTCTACTGTTCGGTTGATTATATTTCGTGTCTGTTTCCGGGTAAACAGGCAAATGAGCATAGACTAAAGGTATAACGATGGCGAAAAAGCAAACATTCGCGGATAAATCGAAAAAGAAAGACAAGGGCGACTTTGTGAACGTCAAGTGTGTGTTTGCCGTTCAGGACGAGAACAAAGGTACTTGGAAGTTCAAGGACCGCGTCGTGAAAGTTGCCGATGTTAAAGACGCAGAAAAAATGACTGCAGATCAGGTATAGTTATGAAAGAGAACATCCATCCGAGATATCATAGGTGCGAAGTGACGTGCAGCTGCGGGAATACGTTTGTTACGCGCTCCACGAAGCCGACCATGAAGCTAGAACTTTGCTCCGCATGCCATCCGTTTTTCACCGGAAAGCAGAAGATTATCGATTCCGCGGGGCGTGTTGAGAAATTCAACCAGCGGTACGGTAACTACAAGCGGAAGAAAGATAAGAAGGAGGCCCCCTCGGCATGAAGCGGAATATGAGAAGAGGCGGTTCCCGCCGCCGTTCGATGGCAGTTGCCAAGCGCCGTCCCGATCCGTTCGGTGGCAAAGACGCAATCTACATCGACTACAAGGATCAGAAATTCCTCGAGCGTTTTACCAACGACCAGGGAAAGATTCTTCCCCGTAGACTGACGGGGCTATCAGCAAAGAACCAGCGCCGCGTTGTGGAAGCAGTGAAGCGCGCACGGTATATGGCAATCCTTCCCTATGTAGGCGAAGGCCTGAAGTAATTCGACACGAACGAAGAGAGAAGGAAAGATATCATGGCTCGCAAATGTCAAGTTACAGGCAAGAAGCCTCTTGTAGGGAACAACGTATCCCACGCAAACAACCGCAGCAAACGCCGTCAGCTTCCTAATCTTCAGAAGAAGAAGATCTACATCCCGGAAGAGAAGCGGTATGTGACTGTACGTATTTCGGCACGCGCGTTGAAGACCATCAATAAGAATGGTGCATTGAAGACCTTGAAGAAGGCTGGCGTCCTTTAAGCCGGTGCTATTGCGCACGCGCATATGACATTGAAAATCCAGCTTCGCGCTGGATTTTTCTTTGGATTATGCGGCCTCTTTGTTGCGCACATACAGCCGATTTCGTAGGTTTGTAGGACATGCTGAACTGCAGCAAATCCCCCTTTGGAGAGGTGGGTGAGTGGCTGAAACCAATCCCGTCGCCATGGATTGGACGCGACGGGACTAAACCGTCACAGAATAATCTCTCCGTCAGAATTTCAGAATCCCCCTTTGGAGAGGTGGGTGAGTGGCTGAAACCAATCCCGTCGCCACGGCTTGGACGCGACGGGACTAAACCGTCACAGAATAATCTCTCCGTCAGAATTTCAGATCCCCCTTTGGAGAGGTGGGTGAGTGGCTGAAACCAACGGTTTGCTAAACCGTCATAGTGCGACAAGTGCTATCGAGGGTTCGAATCCCTCCCTCTCCGCATACAGAACCCGGCGTTGCCGGGTTTTGGCTTTTCAGGAAGTGTAGTTAGAACGTAATACACGAATCAGCTGTGGGAAGCCCCTGCGTGTTACTATTCCGTTATCACTGAGGGCAGCGGAACTCTCATCCCGTTTCTACGCTTTGCATGAGTATACGAGACATCACAAACAGCAAGGAATGAAGCATTATGGCGAGTCTACCTCCAACCGTTCAGCTTGGAACTGGCGATCTAAAGATTTCGCGGATGGGATTCGGATGCATGGGAATGTCCGAATTCTATGGAGACAGCGAAGACGAGAACTCGATCAATACCTTGCATGCCGCACTCGAGAGGGGCGTGAATTTCTTCGATACAGCCGATATGTATGGCAACGGGCACAACGAGAAGCTCATCGGTGAAGCATTCGCCGATAGGTGGGATCGCGTTGTACTTGCGACGAAATTCGGTGTTGTGCGCGGTGAAAACGGCGAGTTCCACGGCATTAGCGGGAAACCCGAATACGTGAAGGAGGCATGTGAACGCAGTTTGCAAAGGCTTGGAGTGGAATGCATCGACCTGTACTACGCGCACAGACTCGATTCCTCAGTGCCCGTCGAAGAAACCGTGGGTGCGATGAAAGCACTCGTCGACGAGGGGAAGGTCCGCTACCTCGGATTGAGTGAGGCGAATGCCGATCAAATCCGACGGGCACATGAAGTGCATCCTATCGCAGCTCTGCAGACCGAGTATTCGCTGTGGTCGCGCGAGGTAGAGGGTGAAATCCTCGATACCTGCAGGGAGCTTGGAATTACGTTCGTTTCGTATTCCCCTCTCGGGCGGGGTTTCCTCACGGGTAAATACATGAATCCCGAGGATCTGGATGAGAATGATTTCAGACGGAATAACCCGCGTTTCAAAGAGAGTGCCATCGAGGAGAACAAGCAGTTCGTCAAACTCGTCGAAGATATGGCCGCACAGAAAGGTGCAACCCCGGCGCAGATTGCGCTTGCCTGGGTTCTCAATCAAGGAAAGTACATCGTGCCAATACCAGGCACGCGCAAAATCCATCGCCTCGATGAGAATCTCAAAGCGCTTGAGATCGAGTTAAAGGAGGATGATTTGCAAACAATACGCGAGAAGTTACCGCAGGAAACGGCAGGAGCACGATACTAACCGCTATCTTTGCTCCGGCCGAGCCCGGCCATACGTTGGCACTCAAAGATGTACGTTGAATGATTCCATAGAAGCATGACCAAACACCGGATTTATACAACAAGCGTTGCAAGTGTGTATCCGCACTACATTACCAAAGCTGAAAAAAAAGGACGGACGAAAACGGAAGTCGACGAAATCTTCCGTTGGCTGACGGGATACAGCCAGAAGGAACTCGAACAGCATCTTAAGGAGAAAACGGACTTCGAGACGTTCTTCGCAGATGCCCCTGAACTGAATCCTGCTCGGAAACTAATCAAAGGCGTGATATGCGGCATTCGGGTGGAAGACATCGAAGACCCGTTGATGCAGGAGATCCGCTACCTCGATAAGCTCATCGACGAGCTAGGAAGAGGAAAAGCGATGGAGAAGATCCTGCGCAAGGAGTGACGCACAGAAAGGCGGATGTTTTTCTGTTATACATCCCAACGGTACAGTATCGCGGGCAAAGGTAGCAGTGCGGTAGGGGCATGTTGGCCGTTTGGTACTGTCAAGGTGCCACGAATTTATATCCAGCCGTATGAATCGTGACGAGGAATTCTGGTTCTGAAGGATTGTTCTCTATTTTCTTTCTAAGCGACAAAATATAGTTGTCTACCGTACGAGTTGTAGGGAAGTGATCGTAACCCCATACTTCATCCAGGAGCATATCGCGTGTTACGACCTCGTTCTTATGCTCAACGAAAAACCTGAGGATATCGAATTCGCGTACGGTGAGAGACAGCTTTTTCCCGCCTTTCGACACTTCATGTGTCTTCATATCCAGATGTAGATCTTGAATCGAGATATCGCTCAACGGCTTCGCTTCGGGGATTCGTCTAAGTAAGACTTTGATACGTGCTTGGAGTTCACGAAGGCTGAAGGGCTTTGTCATGTAGTCATCGGCGCCAAGTTCAAGCCCGAGGATTTTGTCAATCTCATCGCTCTTACTTGTCAGCATTAAGATCGGTACCATATTTCCTTCTCTCCGCAAGCTGCTGCATACATCTTCGCCGTTCATCGAGGGTAGCACTAGGTCCAGTATGATGAGGTCAGGGGGCGTAGTCATCGCATGGGTATATCCCTGACGGCCATCGGATTCAATCTCAACATCATAGTTCGCATTCGTAAGACTAGTGTGAAGTCCATCCGCAATCGCCGGATCATCTTCAATAATCAGTATTCGTTTCATGTTGTGCCTTCAACGGAATATATAACGTAATGCATGTGCCCTCTCCAGGCTCGCTCTCGATATCAATATAACCTTGATGTGCTTCAATTGTGTGCTGAACCAACGCCAAGCCCAGTCCGGTGCCGCTGTTCTTCGAGACCTTTACTTCACTGGCTCTGTAGTAGGGTTCAAATATATGTTCAAGATCTTCTTGCGAAATCCCAATTCCATTATCCTTGACTTCTATAGCGGCGTATGAGTCTTCGACGTAAGTTCGCAGGCGTACTGACTTTTGTTCGCCGGAGTACTTAATCGCATTCGTGATGAGGTTGGTAACAGCTTGAATGATTGCATCCTCGTCGATCTCGACATATATAGTATCGGACGAGGATTGCCAATCGTATGCAAACCCGGACATCTTTAGCTGGTACTCTGTGATATCAAGAACTTTCTGTACGACGGCATCAAGCCGGCAGGTAGAGAGGTTATATGTCTTAACACCTTTCTCGATCTTCGCATAATCCAGGACGTTGTTGATGAGCCTAGTAAGTCTGTCGCATTCACCTTCTATAACGTTGCTATACTTCTCTGCCGCTGTATTGGTTGGATCAGTCTGTTCGCGAAGGAGTTCAGCGAAAATCTTCACGGATGTGATCGGTGTCTTAAGGTCATGCGATACTGTAGAAACGAAGTACGACTTCAACCTGTTCAACTCTTCCAAACGCTCTGCCTCCTGCTGCTCGGCCCAGAGTTCGTGTTGCAATGCAATCCTATCTATATGAAGGGCAGCTTGTGTGCCAGCCTGCCTGAGCAGCTCTACGTCTTCAATGGAGTATTTGTATTGTGAGCGCTTTTCGCCGAGAACCAACAATCCGGTCGCTTGGCCAGCGTCCGAAACCATTGGTACAATGAGCGAAATATCCAATCGCTGTGCTAAGTGCCGATCGATTGGCTCGTAGTCAACTTCAGCTTCTATTGCAGAGGGTAGAGCCAGCGGCCTGTTCGATCTACTGACCATATATTCGGTCTGATACTCTGAGGAATTCACGCCGTGCAAACCAACGCCTCTATGCCCGAGAACTCGCAGCAACTCATCGTTCCCTGTGCGTAAGAGCAGTGCCTTGGTTGGGTTGAAGAACGCCTGGGTGTTCTCGAGTATCGCCTCAGCAACATCCTTCTCTGACACACCCTTGTTGATACTATTGGTGTATTGTCCGAGCGCTTCTCTGAAATTGTACCGGATTCTATAGAAATGCCTATCCAAAACCCGTTGTACGAATCCTCGTGCCGGCAGAAATAGGATGAGATTCAATGCCATAACGATGGTGTAGAGAATAAACCGGGTGATCTCGTTGTTGGAATCAACCCAGTTCCAAATTGCGACAAGCCCGATAAGGTAGACGATGATGAGCGACCCGAAAACAATGCCATAAACGGTGCTTCGGCGTACGAGCACTTCGATATCAAACGCCCGAAAACGTAGAAGTGCAACGGCCATGCCAACGGCAGCAAAGACGATGGAAATCAGTAACACTTCCTCAGGTATTATATTGCCTCGAAAGTGCCACGGAAAATCACTGACCGGGATGTATTTCACAAGCAGGTTGTTCGGAATCTCCCACAGTACAAGGAATGTAAAGACGCAGATCGAAGTGCCATACAGCACCCATTTCAATTGGATGCGGTCGGCTATTTCCTTTGAAGTGTTATGAGAGTATATAAATATACCGATCGCCGCAACAGAAGCGATACTTATTGCCATCTCCCCCACAAGCTGAATAGTATAGTAATAGCCGGCATGCGTGAGATCAACACCAGTTGTAGCACGGATTGATGAGTATAGTCCAGCGAGTGAGAAGAGTGCCACGATACTATACATGCTTGCATAGAACGCCTTTGGTACTGACCGCGGTCTGGGGAAGTCCAGACTAAAGTGCAAGAGGAAAGCTGATGAGAGCAAATAGCTGGCAGGGAATAATCCGCGAACAACATGGCCTAGCCCCAAAGGGATCTGAGTATACTGACTGCTTGTCAGCATTACTATACCGCCAATGGACATCGCCAGATGGTGAAAGAGTAAGGCAGGTTTTTCATTGGGCCTTTGATATGCAACATACATCCCAAGGATGAAAAACAGCAGCGCTGCTATGCTTTGGATAATCACATACCCGGTGCCATAGTAGGGGAGCAGCTCTACCCTAACCACTCGAGGCGAGGCATTCCGTTGAATATTGAGGTTGTATTGATTGCCTATTTGGAGTCCATCAACAATCTGTTCTACATCCTCATTCCGTTCCAGGTTTATTCCATCGATCGCGAGCAGGACATCCCCTGACCGCAGCACATCGCCTGCATATACGGTGTCAACAATGGGACCGAAGTCACTCTGCTGATGTTCGGCAAGTTGTACGCCAAGGTAGGGCTTGTTGGCGGTCATATATCCACCAAGGATATAGACAAGTAGGACGAGAACGTCTGCGAGTAGAATGAGAGAGCGCTTTTGTGTCTTGAAGCCTTGCATGAGAGTCGTTCCAGTATTGGAGGAACAAAGAGGGAAGCGCGTCCTGCTGAATCGCAGCTAATATACGGAACGCACAAACCATCTGCTTGGATTACTTCTTGCCGCATAGTATTCCATCCCCGCCAAAAGGTTGTCACAAAATTGTCATTCCTTCAACATCCGAAGGAGGTGATAGCTTCCAAGATTGCTCATGGAAGTTCCTTTGCACCGATTTCGCGGACATCTACCGCAGACACCAGGTAAACGAATGAAGACCGCAGCTTTGATAGAATTATGACAGAACATTGACTGTAGTGTGACAGACGGAGGATGCCGTTTTGGTAGAATGCGAACAGAAATAACAGCGCAGATACCATGAAACAAACAGCATATACCGTCAGCGAAGTCAGATCGAAAACAGATTGGATCGCCTTTCATGGTCTTTCAAAGACCATATATCAGAGCTATCCCCATCTCAGCCCCATTCCTGAACATGAGGCACGGCGGCTGCTCAATCAGCGCAAGAATCCCTATTTCAGAACCTACCGACTTATCGCACTCCTATGCTGGATAGACGATAAGCCGGCAGCGCGTATAACGATTCACATCCCACGAGACCTTAATAGCTCTTCTGTTGCGACATTTGGTTTCTTCGAATGTATCGATGATCTCAATGCTTGCAGTGCTTTGCTCAAACGAGCGGAGAACATTTGCAGGGCCAGTGGGGTGTCAGCACTGGAAGGTCCTTACAACCCATCGGCGGGCAGTATATCCGGTATTCAGTTAACGAACTTCTCCTCACCCAATGTCTACACCGAAGCATGCAGTCCACGGTACTACGCTGCATTGCTCGGTGAGTGCGGCTACGCTCCGACCGCTTATGGGCGGACGTTTCGCCGCGACAATACGGATTCACGCGTTGCACAGATGCGGAAACTTGAAGCAACCGGCAAGTATCGTATTTGGAATCCTAATCGTGTGCAATTAGCCGTCGCATTCAAAGCTCTCGAGGAGATCTTCGGAGCAAGTTTCGCGAACAACAGAGCGGTCCAGCCCAGGTCCTATGAAAGCGACCTCTACGCGGCATTAGGCCTCCTGGATGCATGGATGAGGGATTCAATCCACATCGTCTATGATGGGAATCTTCCCGTCGGCATGATCGTATGTTTGCCCGATATCTCTGAGATAGTCAAGAATTACCCCGGCCGAAACTCTCTTTTTCGCAGGTTCCACATTTGGAGGCGGAAGAAATCTGCTACGCGGTTAATCGTGTATGCGATGGGGGTAAAAGAGGGGTACAGGAACACCGCAGCAGCGTATTTGCTTGCACAAAGTTTTATGCAAACGGCTGAACGATTTGAATACATATACTCCACGTGGATTACCGAAGGGAACGATCCTCCCGCAAAACTGGCAGACCGGTTTGGCCTCAAGCCGTGGAAACGATTCGCGATGTACGGTACTACACTAGAATCCACCAAGCTCATCCATCATCCATTTCCTATACAAGAACGGAGTACGTTATGAAACGTATAGTCAGTCTCATAGCGCTTTCGTGGTTCGTGCTTTCCGCGGCTTCAAGCGCACAGCAACAATCATCAATTACCGGGCTCGTTTCGCAGGCTCAGACCGGCGAACCCCTCGCAGGGGTACATGTCTATATCTGCGAGCCGGATGGTAAAACTATTATCACCGGTGACTACACCGGAAGCGACGGCACGTATATGCTGCAAGGTATAATGCCGGGTACCTACGATCTTACCACCTCCTATGTTGGATGCAAACCTTCGACTAGAACGGTGACTGTTGCCGGCAGCTCGAAAAGCACTCTCGATATCGCAATGAGTGAAACCATCTTCACTTTGGGTGAGACAGTGGTTAGCGCATCGCGACGGGATGAAAAGCTTGTCGAAGCGCCTTCGGCGATCTCTGTCATTCCAGCCAGAGAGATTGCCCAAAGTAATGCTCTCTCAACCGTCGAACATCTTCGCGGTGTGCAGGGCGTTGACGTTCAGCAAAAAGGTGTGATGTCCCATGAATACGCCGCGCGTGGATTTAACGGGGTATTTAATGGTACCGTAAGAACGCTCACCGATAATCGTATGACGAATCTCCCGTCGCTTCGGGCAAATGTCGGGTATCTTCAGTCGGTAACGAACCACGATATTGAGCGGATCGAGATGGTTCTCGGACCCGGTTCCGCGCTCTATGGCCCGAATGTTACGAACGGCGTCATGCATACCATTACCAAATCCCCTTTCGCATCAAAAGGGACAGACGTTTCGATAATGGGCGGCACCCAAAGTCTTTTCGGTGCATCCGCACGAAATGCCGGTGTATTGGGAGATAAGTTCGCTTACAAAATATCCGCACAGTACACCACGGCCGAGGACTGGAAGTACGAGGAAACCAATGACGACTATCCCGAAGATCTGAAGACCGAGCGCTATACCGTCGACGCAAGAGTTGACTACATACTCGGCAAAGATGGATTGTTGACACTTAACGGCGGGCAAAGTACTGCATCCCGGGCGTTCGATCTGACAGACAACGGCGCGGCGATGGCGAAGGACTTTCGTTACACATATGTACAAGGCAAATTTTCACTCGGCGACTTTTTTGCCCAGGCATATGTAAACATGAACGATGCTGGGGAGACCGTGCTGCTAGGTGATGATCACGCTGTGGTGGAGCCATTGGAACGCATTGTCGATAATTCACAGAAGATTGTCGCTGAAGTGCAGCACAACAGCGAGGTCACGGATTACCAGAAGTTCGTCTACGGCATTGATATGCACTTGACGCGTCCCGAAACCGAAGGAACGATCATGGGCATCAATGAGGACATCGACAATGTCGATGAATTCGGCGGCTATCTCCAATCCGAAACGAAACTCCCTGGCGGTTTTGCAACGCTGCTTCTCGCAGGGCGCATAGATAAGCATAGCGAGCTCGAAGATGCCTTCATTTCACCGCGCATAGGCCTTAACCTCTCGCCAATTGAGAACCAGAATTTCCGTGCGACGTTCAACCGGGCCTTCATGACACCCACGATCAGCGAACTCTTTCTGGATATCCTTTATACAGATAATGTGTTCGACGCCCCGGTGCAGCCGCTCACATACGGATTACGGAATCGCGGTGTTCCCTCGACGGGATTGAATTTCGAGCGCCTCGGCGACGACCTTGTGTTTCATTCGCTGATGGCGCCCGAGGCGGGCGGCATACCGTTATCGCAAGTTGCGAATCTCTGGCAGGGCCCGGTCCAGGTGGTCGCTGCGGAGCTGCCTGAACAGCTTGCCGAACTCCTCATCAATATGCCTGCTCCTACCGCAGATCAGGTCGGCGGTTCTTTGATGATGCTGAACCTCGAGACAGGGAGCTTCGATGCGCTAGAGCTATCTGAAGTGCAGGATATCCCGCGACTGGAGCCGACGACGCTTGAAAGCTACGAGATTGGGTATTCAGGAGCAGTGACTGATGACATTCAATTAGGCAGCAGCCTGTACTACTCAGAATACAAAAACTTCATTACTGCCGGCCGCGTCGCTACGCCGAATGTGTTTCTCAACGGCGATGAGACCTATGCATATGTGTACGACTACGCGCTGCAGTTACTTCCCGAAGAACAGGCACAGCAGTTTGCGCAGGCAGTAGCACAAGGAATGGCGAGTGTCCCGCTAGGCACGGTATCCCCTGAAGAAGCGAACGACCGCACTGAACTCCTGCTGGCTCCGGTGAACTTCGGAACCATCGAATACTGGGGTGCCGATGTTTCACTGCGCCTAAATGTGACGAGGGACCTCGCACTGGGTTCAACGTACAGCTACATCAGCAACAACTATTTTGATGATGTCGATGGCAAGGGTCCGCTTTCTCTCAATGTGCCGAAGCATAAGGCTTCATTGTCTCTGCACTACACTGAGCCCTCCACCGCGATTCGGGGATCGGTACGATATCGTTTCAATGACGGATTCCAAGTGCAGTCAGGTGTCTACCAGGGGCGTATCGATCCGTACGGCCTTGTGGATGTCAGCGTATCCGCCCCTATCCCGGTCGCGACTCGTCCCGTGTTGAATCTCAACGTGAACAACCTGTTCGATCACCAACACCGCGAATACGTGGGCGGCAGCACGATAGGACGCCTCATCACCGCCGGACTGAACTTCCACATTTAATCAATTGTGCCCATCTGCGAAGAACGCGGATGGGCACTTCCTTTATCAGGTAGGACGAAGAGTCATGCTGAAATCCATAAGCCAGCTTCCTATAGTACAACGTTTTCGGCGGCCGGGTGCAATGAACAAAGAGGTCGTCGCTTGGTGTCTCTATGATTCAGGTGCCTCGTCCTTTGCCACTTCTGTGCTGACGGTGTTCTTCGGACCGTTTATTACAGCAGTTGCTCACAATGCAGCTGCGGGTGCGGATGCATTTACACTACTCGGTATCCCGATATCCCCCGGAGCCTACTATCCCTACCTTATTTCCATCTCCGTACTTATACAAATTATTCTGCTGCCTGCTTTGGGTTCATTCGCGGACCGGACAGGACGACGAAAGTCTTTTCTAATGACTGCAGCGCTGCTCGGCAGTGCCTCGGTTGTATCACTGGTATTTATTGGAGATGCCGATGTGCTTTCAGGCGGGCTACTGTTCATTCTCGCAAACGTCTGTTTCGGCGCATCGGATGTCTTGTATAACGCATATCTGCCTGAGATATGCGCACCTAAGCATCGAAACACAATCTCATCATTCGGTTGGGGATTCGGATACTTTGGGGCCGGGATGCTGCTTCTGGCTCAGTATGTGTTCATCATGGAGCTGCAGAAGGTCGGAGTCACCGATCTGCATGCCGCAAAATACGCTCTGGTAACATGCGGAATCTGGTGGGGTGGAATCGCTGTGATAACGCTATCGCAGCTAAAGACTCGAGAGCGCGTGATAAGCATGCAACCTCTGCATGGTAGGCAAGGCACCTCATTCTCACGGCTGCGGGCTTCTCTGAAGGGGCTTCTGAAGTACCCGCAGACCCTGCTCTTCCTCGTGGCGTTCTTACTCTATAGCGACGGGATACAAACCATCACTTCCGTTTCGACGCAGTTCGGGCAGGAAGAAATCGGTCTGAGTGTGGACCAGCTTGCCGAGGTTATACTCATTGTTCAGTTTGTTGGTGTGCTAGGTGCTCTCCTCTTCAATCTTCTCGCGAAATGGATCGGGACCAAGGGCGCGATCATGACCGGCTTATCCGTGTTCATTCTGATCATGTTATACTCCTACGGCTTGCTGCATACCCCGAATGAATTCTACATCATGGCCGGATTTCTTGCGCTTGTTCTTGTGGGATGCCAGGCATTGAGCAGGGCTGCATTTTCGAAGATGATTCCGCCGGGGAAGGAAGCCGAGTACTTCGGCATCTATGAGATCAGCGAGCGGGGGACGAGCTGGCTCGGTCCGCTCTTTTTTGGGCTTGCATTGCAGTTCACTGGCAGCTACCGCACTGCGATCATCTCCTTACTGCTGTACTTCATCATCGGTGCGTTTCTACTGACCCGCGTCCGGTTTAAGCAAGCCGAAGATGACGCAAACGCCACGACCATGGAATTTCCACATCTCAGATTAGAGACGGCGCCAGAAGTCACATCCTAGTGCTATGCAATTACTTCCGCTATACGGGCCTGTACCGACATCCCCTGTCAATACGCATGATGCAGTCTCCCTTCGAGAGTGGGGATGATCTAGAAGGGAGATAAACAAGAATAGCCCCGGATGGCCGGGGCTATTCGTAGATACTGCACTTCTCGTTGCGCGTTGAGAAGTGCGTTTATTATTGCAGTGTTACATCTGCTTTTCTTTCTTTTCTACCTTTTCCAGGTCCATACCGCAGACAGGGCAAGAACCTTGCTTATCGTAGGTTTTTTCGCCTTCGCACTTCATGGGGCAGTAGTAGGTGTCAGAGGCCTGCATTGCACCGCTCTCACCGTCGTGCTTCTCTCCATGGTCCATTTCGCCGTGATCGTGACCTTCGTGGCTTTCACCATCGTGCATGTGGCCGTCTTCCGTGGTGTGTTCCATAGCGTCGCCTTCGGCGTTTGTGTCGGATTCCTGGCTGCCGCACGCGACCATGAAAAGTGCAAAGAATGCCGCGAGACCGAGCATTTTCAGGGTTTGATGATTGAGTGTCATAATACTCCTTTGATAGTTGTATAGTGGATATATGAGTTGTTGATTGTGATCGAAATTCCTTACTTGATTGTTTCCTTCACAACACCGCATTTCAGCATTGCATCACCGAAGTACGGGTTTGCGATTTCCTTGATGTCGCTGAGCCAGTAGGCACCGGCATCGTTGAGCGCCATGGGGCAGTACTGAAAATAAATTGGCTTGCCTTGAACGCCGAACTCCTTCACCGCGCGATACATGGCGTTGGAGAGCTTCGCGAATCCTGCGCGTTGCTGTTCGATATTACCGGCATCGGCCATCTTGGCGGACTGTTCCCGGATAGCGGAAGCAACTTCCCGCCAATCGGCTTGGGCGTTCGAAGGAAGCAGACCTGCATTCAGCGCATCGAGTTGCTTTCTGAGCGTTTTCGCGGCGTCCGCAGTTGTTCCAGCGTCGGATGCGACGAGGGATTCAGTGACCTTGTAATACGTCTGGTACAGGCTGTACAGCCGCTTCTGGAACGAAGCAGGGATACCCGTATGCGTCTCTCCAACATTTGGCAAAGCGCCTTTGGGGCTATCCTCATGTTCGTGGGTAGAGCCTGCATCGGGATTCATAAGACTGGTTTTTCCCTGAAGCTGCGCCGCAGCATCAATCGTGAATACGCCGTTCTCAACAATTCGCTCTCCCTCCATCAAGCCATCCTTTACGACGTAATAGTCGCCGGCGTTTTCTCCGAGGGTGATTTCGCGATACTCGAACGTCGGCATTTCGGCAGCCTGGTGTTCGACGTAGACCACCGCACGTTCGCCAGCCCAGAGGAGAGAGGATTTCGGTATGACGAGATCGTCGCCGCTGCGGGAGAGAGAAGCCTCAACCGTTCCCGAGACAAGCATCTGCGGTTTGAACTGGCCGCTGCTGTTCGGCAGTTCCGCCCGTACGGTAGCCGATCTCGTTTGGGGATCGATGACGGGATCGATAAACGAAATGCGTGCGCTGAAGTCTTTGCCAGGGTGCGCTTTTGTGGAGAACTGCACCGATGTGCCTTCGCGCAGCCACGGAAGATCTGATTCGTACGCATCGAATTCGATCCATACGCGGCCGAGATCGGCGATCTCGAATAATGGACTTCCCTCCGAGATGTAGTCTCCGGGATCAACCATCCGCTTGAGAACCGTACCGGATTGCGGTGCATGAATCGTTACGGTTGAACGCACTTTGCCCGATTCTTCGATTTCAGAGATTTGTTGCTCGGTGATATCCCAAAAGCGCAGCTTCTGTTTTGCCGCGTTGTAGAGCGAGGGCTGGGAATCACGAAACGATGCGGCTTCGAGCAGTTCCTTTTGAGCGGCGATGAACTGCGGCGAGTACAACTCTGCAAGAGGATCGCCTTTGCGAACCCGTTGGCCTGTTTCGCTTACGAACAGCCGTTCAATTCGTCCGCCAAAACGGGCAGACATTTCCGAAAGCTGCCGTTCGTCGGGGACGACCTTGCCGCTCAGACGGATGGTCTTCTCGGCGGACATCCTCGTCACCTCGACGGTTCGGATATTCGCGAGTGCAACCGCTGATGGAGTCATCTCCAACATGTTGGGAGTATCGGCCGACCCCGAGGCATCTAACGGAACAAGGTCCATTGCGCAGATCGGGCAGAGACCCGGTTCTTCCTGGCGAATCTGAGGATGCATCGAGCATGTCCAAACGGTTTGGGCATCGGCACTTGCCTCGCTTGATCCGTGGTCGTGTGCATCCGAACCGCCACCGAAAAGAAAGCTGCCCAACAGCATACCGATACCGAGGAGGACAACGGCCCCGATTCCATATTTCAATGTGGTTGTGTTCATGAGTTATTCCTCCGCCCCTGTGAGGTAGCGTATATTCATTTTTTCGTGTTCAAAATCGACTTGTGCGTCGAGCAGACGGACCCGGTATTCGATTAACTCGCGTTCGATTTGCAGGAGTTCGTCGATGCCGGCAACATCGGTTGTGTACTCCTCAAGAACGATGTCTCGCGTCTTACGGAGCAATGATTCTTGCCGTTGGTAAGTAGTAATGTCGCGTTGGGCATCTTCCATCGCATTCCAGGATTCTTCCAACTGTCTGCTGAGCTGGTTGGCGACCGCTTGCCGATCTTGCTGTGCCATCTGACGTTCAAGCTCAGCTTCCTCTGTCATCGACGAGTACTTCCCCCGGTTTATTGGCAGTGAAATACCAACCTGGGGAAAGACTATTGCATCGCGCCCGTTATCGGAAAGTACCGCATCGGTGCGTTCGTCAATCATGATGTAGGTTGCACCGACCGTCAGCATTGGGTAGCCCATGGCCGTGGCCGACTGCCGCTTCTGCTCGAACGATTGCTCAAGAAGCGCATACTTCTTCATCAGGGGATGCGCGCTCTTCATCCGCTCCCGCGCGATAGCGATGTTTTCGAATGGAGGAGATTGTATGAGGGTATCGGGAAGCACCAACCCCATTGGGATAGGCTCGCCGACCAGTTCTTCCAATCGCGCATGGATAACGTCCGCTTCAGCACCGACATTTTCGATCCTGTTGGTAAGTCCGTCAAGCCGTACATCGATTCTGAGGATATCCGAAAATCTCGAGCTACCAGCTTCGTAGCGGCTGGTAGTTATCGCCTTCAATGCAGTGAGATAGTCGCGCTCTTCTTTCAAATACCGCTCGGTGCGGTGTACCGAGTACAGATCGAAGTACGCATTTGTGATATCGCGAAGTATCCTGTTTCTGGTGTTGATCCGATCCTGCCTAACCGCTTGTGCCTGCAGCAGAATGCTTTCCTCCTTGGACGATAACACGCCGAACCAGGGAAAGCTCTGCGAAACGGATGCAGTAAGCCGCTGCGGACCTACACGGGTTTCCACAGGCTGAAGCATGTAGCCAGCGCTTACTTTCAGGTCGTCCAGCGATCCACTGTAGTCGGCTTTGGCTTCGAGTGCTCTCGATCTGCTTTCCAGCGACTGAAGCGAAGGATTATTCTGCTCTGCGAGCGAGATCAATTCATCGAGGGAAGTCTGTCCGAAGAGCGGACGAACACCGGTACCGGCAGTGAATACGAACAGCATTGCTAGAAGTGTACGTTTCATGATGCGACCTCCTTTGCTTCGGTTGTAACAGCCTTACGCTCCTGCCATGTGAAGTACAGCACAGGCATGACGAACAGCGTTATAACCGCGATCGTCATCCCGCCGAAGCTCGGAATCGCCATGGGCACCATGATATCGGATCCGCGCCCAGTGGATGAGAGCACCGGCAGCAGCGCAAGTAAGGTGGTTGCCGTCGTCATGAGGCATGGACGCACGCGGCGAAGGCCAGCCTCGACCACAGCCTCTCGGATTTCGCTCTTCGTTCTTGGGCTGTTTGCCTTGAATACCTGCGTGAGGTAGGTCGCCATTACGACGCTATCATCCGAGGCGATACCGAAAAGCGCGATGAATCCCACCCACACGGCGACACTGAGATTAATGGTCTCCATCTGGAATAGATCGCGCATGTTCTCCCCGAAAAGCGAGAAATCCATGAACCAGCCCTGACCGTACAGCCAGATGAGTAGGA
>PABJ01000137.1 GCA_002699105.1 Ectothiorhodospiraceae bacterium
AGCGGCCTCTCGGCTGCGAGCGCGCAAATAGCGCCACCTCCGATGGAACTCCCGTGCCCAAGGACTGCGCCGGGTGGACTGATCTCCTCAGCAACGAGCCAGTCGTATGCCTCCACCAGCGTTTCGGTCACAGTAGCTTGCGATGGCTCGCCATCGGAACGTCCGTAGCCAGGGAACTCCACAATCAGCACATTGTACCCCAGAGCGGGATACCCTGCGAGTTGATCGATACAGTTTGCGGCAAGTTGATAGTTGCCGTGGGAATAAATGACGGTTGGATTGTTCTTTTCGCCCGGCGCAGGCATGAAGTACGATTCTACCACTCCAAATGAAGTGTGTAGCTCAATGCGCAGCACTTTTCCGCTGTACGTCTGCGCTATCGGCTCGGGGGGCTTCTTCCATCCGGGGAACAGCATCTGCCGCTGAAATACATACAGCAGCGCGCCATATCCGACATACAACACAACAACTACGGCAAGCGTCGTAAGCACGTGCGGGCCTACAGTTCTGAAATTGATACGCACACGCTAGAACTCTGTCTTCCTGCCTTTGCGCGTGATTGAGATCCGAATGCGGCGCTGGGCGGCGAAATCATCCCGGTCATCGCTAACGCCTCCGGCGATAACATTGAACTTGATGCGGCCATCTTTCACCAAACGCCGGTACGGCGAATTCGGATCGCTGGATTGCGCGGCGAGTGCCGATTTCAAATACTCCGCAGAATGATGTGCTCGCAAGCCGGAAAGAAGAAGGTTCGTCATCTCATCGCCTTGCTTCACGGAGTAGGCGTACCCGTTAGCATCATAGAATGAGACAGTGTCGTTCTCGACATACCTGCCGACAATCGGCTGCGGATCGGCATATCCCGTCACAGTGTACTCGACGACCTCACCGCCGCTCTCGTCAATGAACTGCGGTAGATATTCGTCGATACTCTTCCGAACGACTTCGTCAAACAATTGCTCCACGGTCTCAGCGTACGATTCATAGCGCTCGTATTTCTTGCTTCCCTCAGGAACGCGCTCAATGTAATTGGCGCCGCGAAGATCGGTCCGTTTGCGTTCGTTCAGCTCTTCAAGATGCGCACGCACATTCGGGCGGTAGTAGCCTGTCACAAAGAACGGAATGTTGTATTTCCCGAGATCGAAATCCGCGAGCTTCATGCTGCCGTAGACGAACTTCACCCGCCGCGATTCGTTCGGAGTAACATTGTACACCTGCTGCTCTTTCCTCGGGTAATCCTTGAAGCTCACCTCTACCCTGTAGTTCGTGTTGGCAGGCAGGAGCTCTGTGTAGTCGCGGGTCTTGGTATTCGTGGCGAACGTCGTGACCATCTCGCCTGTGCGAACATCGAAGACATCCACGTAGCTCGGGAGCGGTGAATCGCTAAGTGAGTCTACGACATTGACGACCAGGGTGAACATTCCACGTCCGAAAACATTCGGTGTCCCACGGTAAATGTCGAGCCCTCCTTTGCCGCCCTCCCTGGCCGAAGCAAAGAAGAAAAAATCGCCTGCATCGGGTGCGAAAAAATACAGTTCATCTGCTTCTGTGTTGATTGCCTTACCGAGATTCGTGGGCTGGTCCCATCCCTCCGGGGTCATCTTCGTCATGAAGATATCCATGCCGCCGTACCCGGAAAGACCTTCGCTGGAGAAGTAGAGTGTCCCTCCATCGGATGTGATGTTCGGGGCTGCCTCATCATCGGGTGTGTTAATCCCCGGTCCGAGGTTTTCGGGCTTGCTCCATTTTCCCCAACCATCGTTTCGGGTGACCCAGATGTCCGTTCCGCCTTGACCGCCAGCACGGTTTGATGCGAAGTACATCACCATCCCATCACCAGTCAGACTCGGTTGAGATTCCCAGTTCCCTGTATTCACCGGCTCACCGAGGTTCTGGATGGATTCCAGCGTCCCATATTTGTAGACGGCACTGTAGATATCCGTATCACCGAGGCCCTCACTTCTGCCAGCTGCTGCGAAGGCAACAGTAAAACCGTCCTTCGCGAGCGACATAGAGCCGTCGTTCGTTTCTCTGTTGAATGTCCTGCCTGCGTTTTGCGCTTCCTGGAATTCGCCATTCTCGAACGGAGCGTAGTACACATCAGCCTTTCCGTAGGAGCCTTCCTCACGAAACGAGTTAAAGAACAGCCTGTTCGCTGCTGGACTAAACATAGGCGAATAGTCATCAGCCGCACTGTTGACGCCATGCTGCATGTTCACGATTTCAAACTCATAACGGTATATCTGCTGTGCCGGAAGTAGGCCGGCAACGCTGGTAAGCAGTACGAGCGTGTAAATGAGATTCTTCATTGTTTCCTCCTAAAGTGCGAACATGACGCCGATTGTCGGTTGAATTGCGTTCGCCTTCCAATCGTTCTCGGTGGATATGTTTGTCAGCCCGAGGCTGTACAGTACCTCGGGATTCACGAAGATACCGTCGCTCACCTGAATCATCGCGCCAAGGCCGAATCGAAGATCGAACACGATGCTCTCGGTGAGTTCAAGGTCGCCTTCAAAGAGGACTTGCGTGTTGGTCCCGCTCTGGTAGTCCACGTTTGGGGGCGCAGTAATGGTTTCTGTCTTCGTGTACTCGGGGCTCATAAGCAACGAGAGTGAGGGCCCTGCAGCCACATAGAGTCCTACCGACGGCACAAGCACATATGCGCCCAGGACGTCGATTGCCAGCGCACTTAGAGAGGCATCCAGAGTGTTTTCAAACGTCGCCATTTCAATCTGGTTATCGATGCCGCGTATGGGGAGAACAATGGGCATTGCATCGAACTCGCCGTCGCGACTTTCGTAGGCGATTCGCGGCGTGAGATAAAACTCCCCAGCGATTGGCACGAAGCCCTTCACACCGAATACCGGTCCGATTCCATCGCCTTCATCAAATTCGCAGCAGAGTATATCGCCTTCGTATACGGCGAAGTATCCTGAGTGCATATTGATGTTCAAGCCGCCATACGGCCCAACCAGGAGCATGTGTACGCCGGGTCGAAGGATTTTATCCTGCGGATGACCAGGCCCGTCTGCAGAAGCATTCAGGCTAAAGAGGACGACCGAGAATGCAAAAACCGCTGTCATTGTAATGATCTTTTTCATGGTTCGCCTCCTTACTTCACATGAACAGTTGAATGCGTATCGATATCGCCGCCGGCCTCCAGCCTGATGAAGTATATACCGGGACGTAGATCCTCAGGCGTATAGGTGAGCATATACTCACCGGGCGGAACCCCGCTGCGTTCATGGCGATGCAGAACATCGCCGAGCGTATTGTGAACGGTAATCCTAACATCGCTATCCCGTACGATGGAATAGTGAATCCTCACAAATTCGCCGAACGGATTCGGCGATGTCGAGAGGATCAGGCTCCGTGTGTACCGCGCGCTCGCATCAATAAGACGCTCCTCCTGGAAGCAAAGGCTATCGCTGGAGAAGGTCGCTGGACTGACGATGCCGACACGGGGGTTGCCGTCTTCGAACTGTGCATCGATAAGCTGAACAGGTGTCTGCATGGCGTTGCCGTGCAGCGCGAGGAAGGCGATGCCGAACAACTCCGAGTTTGGAGCAGTGTTCACAAGGGTTCCTCCGCTCAATGTGAACTCAGTTTCGGCGAAATCCAGTCCGTACGTATTGCTGTGGTTCAGTGTCGGGAATACTTCCGAAATGTTATTCGATGTCAGGATCGGCTGGTTGATCGGATTGAGCAGAGTCTTGTTGTAGTCGATCGTCAGACTGATCTGTGTGACCTCGTACTCGGCAGGGATCTCATCCTGCAAGATCACAGGGATTGTCACCCGGTTACCGGGGCGCGCTGCGTACTCTCCGACAAGCACGACCGTCACGCTATCCCAGCCAATACCGCTCGCTTCAACGGTTATTGGGCCCTGGTTGCAATCGTTATGCACGACCTCGAGTTCAATCTCTTGCATACGCAGACGAGTCGGGGCGAAGCATACCTGTACCGCGATGCTCTCTCCAGGCTGTATCGGAGCCTGCGGAGGATTCGTAATCGTAAACTGATCGATATCCGTTCCGCCGATGCTGAGGCGCGTGATGGATTCGATATCGAGCTCAGCGTTCCCGCCGTTCTCAATCTCGAGGAACATGCAGTCGTCGTTCCCTACGCGGATTGAATCAAATTCGACATTGAGAGGAGTAATCTGGATTGTCGGCGTCACCGACTCCCCTTCCATGCTGAATTCAAGCTCGACGTCCTGACTCAGCGATGTCGCAATCGCTCTGTATACGGCTACAAGATCGGAAGCGGTGTTTGCCGTGTAGAACTCTCCTCCAGTCTGGTTTGCGATATTCGTCAGGATGGTCGGATCCGCAGTACCGAGTCCGATGGTGTAAATAGCAACATCGTTCGTTGTGGCCGCATCGATTGCATTTTGCGGTGTTGTTCCGCCGCATGTTCCTGTGCCGCTATCTTCACCGTCGGAAAGAATAATGAGTACACGCCTGTTCTGCCGTGCGGACATAGCGTTTATGGTCTTCACGAGGGCATCGTATATACAAGTTGCATTGCCGGTTGCTGTAGACGGTACTGCAGCATTGAGAAGCGCCTTGTTTGCAGTGAAGGCCTGTTCCGTCGCGAAGTTCGCAGCGGTCTCGAAGGTGAACACAGCCGCTTCGTCTTGTATTTCGGGTAGATCGAGCAAGCCACTGATGAAATCAAGGCCTGCGTTCCTTGCTGCGTCAATTAGCGGCACTCCGTCAGAGGTTTCGTTGAACTCCATACTGCCGCTGACATCGAACAACAAGCCAACCGAAAGCGGGACGCGCGTATCGGCTATGATTGAGATATCCTGAGAATCGAATCCGGGTGCCATTAATGGTGCATAGCAAAGCTCGAACGAACGGGACTCGTTCGGCTGCAGTTGGAATGGCGTTGTGAAGTTGGATGAGAATGGATCCGTCACCGGGTCGATGGAACTCACTGTCAGCACGGTATCGCCGATATTCGTGAAGCTCACGTCGCGGCATTTTGATGTCGAGCAGAACGTTGTGTCGAAGACGAGCGGGTTCGGGCCGATGATCAAGATTGGGCCGCGCGCCTCAGCGGCGTTCGTGAACCCCACACCCCGCAGCTGAACCTCTATCGGCTGCGCATTGCAGCCGTTCCCCTCAATTGTCGCAAGTACGGAATGAAATCCAGACACTGTTGGGCTGAAGCAGACAGTCAGAGTCGCTTGCCCACCTGGCATAATTGTGCCGGGTGTTGCTCCCTGAATGGAAAACGGCGCAGCGATCCCGGAAACGTCTAGGATTTCCAATGGTGCGTCGCCGGTATTGCGCAGGGTAATGTCCTCGCAATTGCTGGAGCCAAGTTCAACCGTAAAGAAGTCTATCGACGCAGGATCGACTTCGAGCACTGGACTTACGCTTCTCCCGCGCAATACAAACGTCTGTTCGACTTGCGTTGCCAGTCTATTCAGTATCTCCATCAGCGCTTGATTCAGCTCATCCTGAGACTGCGCGTAGAATGTGCTTCCTCCAGTACCCTCCGAAAGAATGCGCAAGGAACTCGTATCCGCATCCCCGATACCGATGGAGAAAATCCTGACGTCCTCCGAGTTTGCCTGCATGATAACCCCTGCACGCGATAACGGGCCGCACACGCCGGTTCCGTCATCCGAGCCGTCGGTGACGATGATGAGAATCCTCTGATTGAGGCGGTTATTCATGTTGTTGATCGTCTTATTCAATGCATCGTAGATGCACGACTCGGCGCCGTTCCCTGAATCCGGGATTGCTGTAATGAGCGAACCGGGGTTCGATGTGAAGTCGCGCACGAGCCGGAATTCACTTGCAGCCTGAAAAGAGAATACGGCTGCCTCATCGCGGATACCGGTTGTATCAACAAGGTTCTGGAAGAATGCTGTGCCCGAGTTCTGAAGCGCGGCCATGCGGGTGAGTCCGGCTTCCAACTCTTCATTCATTGACGATGTTACATCAATCAAGAGCCCTATCGATGCTGAAGTCCTCACATCCGCAACATAACTCACCAACTGACTATCTGCGCGGGGTGCGCTGGACGGGCTGTAGCACATAGATACCTGCGAGGTTTCGCCCGGCGCCAGTACCAGAGGTGTGGTAACCGCCCCACTGAAAGGTGATTGGATTGCCTCGAATGAGTGTACTGTCAGTGCAGTATCACCATCGTTACGGAACGTTACATTCATACACTTCGTGGTACCGCAAAATGTCGTATCAAACTCAGCCCGCGGCGGAGTTATCGTGAGAAGCGGTCTGTGTATCGTTTGTGCTGTAACGTGATGGGTGCCAACTATTCCGCAAACGAGAATACAGAATAGAGCATATCGTGCTCCCGGACGTGTCATCTTACCTCCTCAGCAGTAACAGCGATGTGATGGTGGATGTCTTGTTCGAATAGATGGATGTTACAAATATTTTGGATTCAGGTAAAGGGAAGGCAAAACTCTATTTCATCCTGAGAGAGCAGGTAATTCATTCGGAGAAGCAGTTTACCCTCCCGATTTGCCTTCCGAACTGTTTTCACGGTTTCCCTATTCTTAGTATTTTCCGGCAGCATGAACGAGCAATCCACTGTAGACAAGACCCAGCCCATCCCATCATCGATCACCGCGAAGGCGGCGGACTATATCTTTGAGCTGTTCAAGGAGAAACTGCCCTCTGAACTCGTGTATCACAACTATCGGCACACCACCGAAGTAGTCCAGGCAGCACGGAAGATAGGGGGCGCTGAAGGCCTCGCACCGGAAGAATTGGAGATCGTGGAATTGGCATGCTGGTTTCACGATGCCGGCTTCACCATCAAGGCGAAAGGGCACGAGGAAGAGAGTGTCCGGATTGCGCATGCGTTTCTCTCGAAGGAAGGCTATCCCGACACAAAAATTGCAAAAGTAGAAGGTTGCATACTCGCCACAAAGATGCCGCAGAATCCGACGAACGCTATCGAAGCAGTCGTCTGCGATGCAGACCTCTCGCATATCGGTAAGAAGGAATTCGCAGAGCGTTCCGCGCTTCTTCGCGTAGAATTGGAGCATACAAGCGGCGAGGTGCTCAGCGATTTTGAATGGATGAAGTACAATCTGGATTTTCTCACCGGACACACTTTTCATACGAAGTACGCACAGCGGAAATACAGCGAGCGTAAAGCCGAGAACCTTATCGAACTCCAGGAAGAGTTTCGGCAGAAGGTTGAAAAGCGCGAAGCGAAGGAAGCCAAAAAGCAGAAGAAGGAAGAAAAGAAGGCCCGAAAGCGAAAGAAACCTGATCGCGGGATAGAAACTGTATTCCGGATTACCTCGCGCAACCACATCGATCTTAGTGCGATCGCAGACTCAAAAGCGAATACAATGCTGAGCATCAACGCGCTTATCATATCCATCGTGGTGTCGCTCGTCATGAGCAAGATCGAGGAATTCCCCATGCTGGCAATTCCAACCTTCGTGCTTCTCGGCGTCTGTGTTCTCACGATAATTTTTGCGACCATCGCGACGCGGCCAAAGGTTACGAGCGGTACCGTTACCAAGGAGGCCATCAAAGAGCGCAAAGCAAATCTCCTCTTCTTCGGTAACTTCTACAATATGACCCTTGAAGACTATGAGTGGGGCATGCAGGAGTTGCTGGAGGACAGGGAGTTCCTCTACGGCAGTCTCGTGAAGGACCTCTATTACCTCGGCATCGTCCTGGGTAAGAAGTACCGCTATCTCCGGCTATGCTACGATGTATTTATGTACGGTATGGTCCTCTCTGTCGCGCTGTATCTCTGGTTTTTCCTCAGCCACTAATTCGCACCCACTGCAATGAAGAAGCTCATCATAGCACGTCACGCGAAATCAAGTTGGAGTGACGCCGCTCTGACGGATTTCGAACGTCCCCTCAATAAGAGGGGCCGCCGCGATGCTCCGTTCATGGGGAAACTTCTCGCCAAGCAACAGATCGTCCCTGAGTGCATTGTAAGCAGTCCGGCCAACCGCGCGCTCACAACAGCCAGGATTCTCGCTGAGAACATGGACTTCCCCCTGGACCACATTCGCGTTGAGGAAGAACTCTATGAAAGCGGCCTGAAGGATTACGTTCGCGCCATACACTCGATCGATTGCGATGTGAACACTGTGATGATCGTGGGGCACAACCCGACGATTACGATGTTCGCCGAACACCTCAGCGATCACGACTTCGAGAACATTCCCACCTGTGGAATCGTTATTCTGCAATTTGATATGGGCAGCTGGTCGGAAATCGAACAGCACACCGGCGAGGTCCTGTCCTTCGAATTCCCCAAGAAGTATTTCACCTGATACATACACAGCCCTAGGGAGGAGTTCAGCATAATGTCGACGGAAAAAGCAGCAGCTTTCGAAACGATGAACCGGGAACTCAGTTGGCTTTCCTTCAACGGCCGAGTACTGCAGGAAGCGCAAGATCCAACAGTTCCTCTGTATGAACGGATAAAATTCCTCGCCATCTTCTCGTCCAATCTCGATGAGTTCTTCCGCGTGCGTGTAGCTTCCCTCCGTAGTCTGTTGGCCTTAAAGCATAAAAGCACGAAGAAGCTCGAGTTTGAACCTGAGGAGCTCCTGCGGCAAATCCAATCGACAGTGAAGAAACAGCAGACTGCCTTCGGCAAGGTGTTCAGAGAAGAGATTCTTCCGGCGCTCAATCAGAACAACATCTTTCTGATTACCGATAAAGACCTCAATCCTGAGCAGCGGGAGTTCGTGTTTGAGTATTTCCACGGCCACATCCTGCCGACAGCGAAGCCTGTTTATTTGAAGGAAGGAGAAGACGCTCCGTTCCTTGAAAACCGGATGCTCTACCTTGCCTGCATTCTCAAGCCGAAAGCTATCAACGTAACACCGGTTGGTGATAGTCTGAAGCAACTTGAGAGCTACGCGCTCGTCCCGATCTCCACGCGTACATCGCCCCGCTTCATAGCGCTTCCTGAAGTCGACGGCAGATTCTACGTCATGTTTCTCGACGATGTGATCCGTACATGTATTTCTGAGCTATTCCCGAACAACGATGTCGAAGATTGCTTTGCTATCAAACTGACTCGGGATGCTGACTTGAACATCGAGGATGAATTCTCCGGCGATTTGCTGGACAAGATCAAGAAGGGACTCAAGAAGCGCTCATCCGGCGTACCTTCGCGCTTTTTATACGACGAGCGAACCCCGAAGAAGCTGCTGAAATTCCTTCGCGACCATCTGGAGCTGGATAAGAACGACCTCATACCGGGGGGACGGTATCACAACTTCAACGATTTCTTCGCATTCCCCAATCCGGGACGGCCAGAGTTGGAATACGTCCCCATGCCGCCGCTCCCTTACCCGCCGTTCGAAGGCGCGGAGTCGCTGTTCGATTTGATTCGCGAAAAAAGCCGGGTCCTCTACTTTCCGTATCACAAGTACGACTATGTCATCAAGATGCTGCAGGAGGCAGCAGCGGATCCCCGTGTGAAAGAAATCGGCGCGACGTTGTACCGCGTCGCATCTGATTCGGAAATCTGCCAGGCGATGATTGCGGCGGCAGAGAATGGGAAAACAGTACGTGCGTTCGTGGAGGTGAAGGCCCGATTCGATGAGGAATCGAACCTCAACTGGGCGGAAGCTATGACGCAGGCCGGGGTGGAGGTGTTCTATAGCATGCCGGGGATAAAAGTGCATTCGAAGCTCCTCGTCATTACCCGGAGAGAAGAACATGGGATGCGGCGCTATGCCTACCTGAGCACGGGCAACTTCAACGAAAAAACCGCGCGCATCTACACAGATTTTGGGTTCTTCACCTCAGACCCGAAAATAGCGGAAGAGGCAGCGCGCGCCTTTGGATTCATCGTCAATCGTGAGGATACATTCGAACCGGAGCATTTGCTGGTAGCGCAACTGAATATGCGCGAGAAGCTTACCGAACTCATCAAGGCTGAAACAGCGGCAGCTATGAAAGGGAAGCCAGCTGCGATTACGTTGAAGGTCAACGCAGTTGAAGACAAGAAGCTCATCGCAAAGCTGTATGAGGCGAGTAACGCAGGGGTGAAGATCACCATTATATGCAGAGGTATATGCTGTCTGGTACCCGGAGTGAAAGGCCAGAGCGAAAACATCACGGTTCGGAGTATCGTGGATCGTTTCCTCGAACACCCGCGGGTATACATTTTTCACAACGGCGGTGATGAAATCATGTATGTTTCCAGTGCGGATTGGATGACGCGGAATCTAAGCAGGCGAATTGAAGTGGCATTCCCGCTGTACGACGAAGATATCCGTGAGGAAGTTCGCACAGTGCTGGAGATCCAACTCGTAGATAACGTTAAATCCCGGATCATCAACAGGAAGCAAACAAATCCGTACGTGAAGCAAAAGAAGGATGCAGTACCCATCCGGTCGCAGTTCGCCACCTACGAGATGTACCGGAACCGCGAGGGCTAGTGCTCACCACGGGAACTGCAACGAGACATAGTACCCTGTGTATTCTTCCGAGACTCCGATCGAGGCGCTGATACTGGTCGATGGGTTGAGAACGGAGAGCCACAGTCCCCCGCCTACAGATGTATGCCACAAATCCGATTCCTCACCCCTCAGGAACACCTTTCCGGCGTCGGTGAATGCAAGTACACCGACCGTAATTGGTGCGACTATCGTTACAGTTCCAACCTCGGTGCGTAATTCTGCCGCGCCGGCGACAGCGCCATCGCCTGCAAATCGTTCAGATCTGAAGCCGCGCAGCGAACGCTTGCCGCCGAGATACGCTGCCGCTATAAACGGAAAGCTCTCGTCATAGAAAAGCCTTGCGCCATGAACCCGCAAGGCAAGCGTTGTTCTTCGCGGAAATTCGGCAGACAAAAACGTCCGTGCATCAAAATCCACCTTCGCAAAATGCTGTGTGAGGTCGAGCGCTTCTGGGAAGTACCTCCCCTGCACCGAAAGCAGCAAGCCGGATGTCGATGCATAGGGGAAGTCTCGCGTATCGAAGGTCAGTCCTAACTGGCTTTCAAGCATGGAGAACGAACTGTATCCGAAAGGCTGGAGATCGGATATAAGCTGATCGCCTTCCTGCTCCGTGTGCACGGCCTGGAATCCCGCCCCAAGCTGCAAACTGAAATCTCCGCTGAGATGAATATCGACCGTCCCGTGTACCTGCAGCAATTTTTGATCAGAGTCGTAGTAGTCGGCGTCTTCCAACGCTTCATCCTTCTGCGTTTCGTTTCCAAAGCCGTAAAAATGCAACAGAGAGAGAGAGCTGTACTGCGCATTCAGCAGCACCGCCGACCCATCAATCCATTCCAGGAACGTGCCTGCGTATTCGAGATCGAATTTGTTTTCCACCGGCGCATAGTCGATCCAGAATTCGTTCTGGTAAGAATAGGGGAATGCCCGGAATGCGTAGTCCTGCCGAACGTACCCGTAGGTGAGGATGAGACCGGCATCGGAGCTGTAATTGATATACGGGAAGTTGTCGATACTGTGGCCCCAGTCGCGCTTTGGTTCATACTTCGCAAGCAAACTTTCAGGTTCCGGCATTTCGGTCTGATCGACAGAAGCACCAGGTCCGGTTATGAACGTGCTTCCATCGCCGTGATCGTAAAACCGGGTCTTGTCCTCATCATCGGAGATAAAAGGCACAATGTGTAAGAAATCACCCCTCACCCGGCTCTTATTTTCGAACTCATCCTTCCCTTCTCCCCCGATGATTCTTACCAGGATGCTCGTTTCAACTTCTCCTTCGACGAGCGCATAGTCCTTTCCGTCGAGCATGTAGATTCTGATCTCAGCCGTTTCATCCTGATGGAAATCCCGGCGGAAGTGCGGAGTGCCTTCCGGTTCGTCTGACTTTTCTTTGTATACCTCAACCCGCACACGCACGTCATCCAAACGTTGTACATGAACGAAGTCGTCTTTCTCTGTACAGTAGATATCAACTTCGTTCGCCAGGAGATGGTAATACTCCTCCACGAGTTCAGGAAATGCGTCTTTCCGCTCCCGTAGTTGCTCTGTAAGTTTTTCGCCTTCGAGATCGTAATACTCAGGTGGAAGATCTTTCACGCCGGCGATGATTACATCGTCGGTCAAGTTCTCGACGATATATGTACGGATGCTGTCCCAAGTGCTCCAGCTCAGAGCCGGGAGTATTCTACGATCGAGCGATCGGCCCGACCATGACAAATCCTGCACGGATGGATAACTATCGCTGAAATGATTCAACTGTGGAACTGCCACTGAGGCGATGCTCGGAAGCAGTCCATTGAAACGTGCAAACGCCTGATCCCGATCACGTGGGATAGCACGCCAGTAGGTCGTATCGTTTCGTTCGAATGCTGCCCAGCGCCACTGGTCGATATGCCTGTCCCAATCGCCCAGGAATAAATCCATGAACCGGGCTTTCAGGTACTCCTTCGCATCGACTCTGTCCTTCCGCTTCCCCTCGACCTTTTCGAACATCTTGAACGTACCAACGATCTTCTCAGATCCGGCGAAGGACTTCTCAGGATCATCATCGAGCTCATCCGGATGCACCTCGAGCAGCCCAAGCATCCTGGCAAACTGCTCGCGGTATTCGCCCAGCCTGGGGCTATCGGGAAGAACATAGGCGACAGGTTCAGCTTGAAGCACACCCACAGCGCGCAGCGGCTTCACAACTACCAGAGCGGATAACGGATTCGCTGAAGAGACTTGATCCTGAATCACCGCTGCGGCAAGTGTCTGCTGAAGCTCTTGCGGCAGGACCTTCGTTGGATCCTTATCGATAGACCGGAACTTGTACTGCACGCCATCAGCGCCCAGAAACCGCAGCGACTTTGTCTGCATACCGCCACCGAGGCGTACTGGTGTGAGTCCGCCTGCATACGTTTCCAAATCCAGTACCGGGACGGAGAATTCTGTCGTCCATAAATCGCGCCAATGCGAGCCGAAGAACAACCTGTGGAGCCAGCCTGCTTGGTATTGCGGACCCGCGGAAATCCTTACAGTATCTGCTTCACCAGAAATCTGCGAATAGCTGTTGCTGGAGAGTAACGAGAATGCAAGAAGCAGTACCGTTAAGAAGCGGTATGTGACGGTATGAATGTTCATTTATAGGCCGTAGAGGGCGGAAACAAGATAGCACCAACTCCGGACTTTTTGCACTATTCCAGAGGTTCGGTAGGCGTATAGACAGTGAAGAATCCCCTGCCATCGCCGCCTTCATCGCCGATATACAGCGTTCTATCCGCTGCAATAGCGATGGCCTCAGGCTGATCGTGAAGATGGCCATTTAACCGCCGTACGCCTAAAAGATCCCCGGCGCGATTGATTTCGACGATACTGAACCCTTTCGAGGCAATGATATAGAATGTATTACTACCTGGAATGTATTCGATACCACTCGGCATGAATGAGCCCGCGATGTAGTCCGATACGTCTTCCTGTGCGATCGTGAAGACCGGGCGCGAAGCAAGCCGCCGCTCGAACAGAGAGAATTCGTACACGGCGCGGACCATACCCAATCCTTTACCGGGATCGTCCTTACAGGCAAGAAGCAGACTATTGTTTACCGGATCATAGCAGAGCCCCTCAACATCGTTCTTACCGGATAGGTGTGTACTGTACTTTGTGTATTCAACCGCCTCACCATTGGCACCTTCTTCGAATTCGAATAATTCCCCGCTCGAATTTACCAGATAGAACGTCTTTCCGGCGATAGCGAGCCCTTCGAAGTCTTCCTTCAGCTTCTTTGAACCGACGTCGAACGTTTTAACTATCTCGCCGCTCGCTGGGTCTATTTGGTAAATGACGCCTTCCTCATCGCCGTGCCCGAACAGTCTCCCGCGGGCATCCATTGCAAAGCCCGAGATTTCGGTCAGATCCTTCGTCAGCTTGAACGACGGCGTATCGCGATCGTCGAATGCGTAAAACTTCAGCGTTGAATCCGTCAGATCGTGGTCTTTCATACACGCGGATGTGCAAATGAGTATTGTTAGTAGCGATAATAACAGCATTGACGTGTTCATGATTCACCAATAAGAAAAGAGAGCATCCAAAAGGATGCTCTCAATAATACGGCATTTCACCTGAAACTACTTGACGAGAAGCATTTTCTTCGTGGTTCGGGCTCCCTCTGCTTCGAGTGAGTAGTAATACGATCCTGGCGGTAGCGTCGAAGCGTTGAACTCCGTCTGATAACCACCAGCTTGCAGGTATTCATCGACAAGTGTCGCGACGCGTTTACCTGCGCTATTGTACACCGTCAGCAAGACGGAACTGCTCTTCACCAAATCAAACGGTATGACAGTAGTCGTATTAACCGGGCTGGGATAATTCTTCCCGAGATCGAACGCTTTCGGCGCCGCCTGCGGTACCCGCTCCACAGCCACCGTGGAGATATCTGTCATCCACATACCGCGGCCATGCGTTGCGGCATACATCGTTCCATCGTCTGCAATCTTGATGTCGTCGATAACCACTGTGGGCAATCCATTGTTAAATGGCTGCCAATCCTCGCCCCAGTTGCGGCTGATGTACACGCCCACATCTGTTCCGGCAAAGATGATCTTTGGATCCGGCTCATAAATCGCGATAGCACCAATGGGCACATCCGGGAGAGAAGTCTCCGGGGTGCTGCCCTTCATCTGGACCCACGTCTGACCGCCGTCGCGGGTTCTATACACGCCCGAGCGCGACTGAAATTCTCCAGTACCAACGTAGGCAACATCGCCGCTATCCGGATGGACCGTCACTGTTGTGAGATAGATAGCAGGCAAACGGTTGGCGCCTGAGCCGTTCACGAGCTCCCACTCAACTTCGTTCGCGGGAGCCATCGCATTAGTGCTGCGGAATATTCTTTTCGATGAACCCGTGGCGCCATACAAAACATTGGGATTGTTCTTGCAAATCGAAAGATCCTGGAACGCCCTGAACGAACTGCCCGGATTGAGCAACTCATCGGAGATTGGCTCCCAGTCTCCGCCGTCGCGCCGGAATACGCTCATCCCACCTGTAAAGAGTACTTCGCTATCCTGCGGATGCATGATAAAGGGTGTCACGAAAGCAAAATACTGCCGGCCTGTTTGGCCAAGTCCTTCTCGGATTGGGGAGAATGAAGACCCCCCGTTTAACGTCCTGGCAATGTTCCCGTACTGCGAAGCGATGTAGAAGATGTTTGGGAATTCAGCGTCGAATTCAACATACCCGCCGTCGCCTCCATATCCCAGGCGCGTCCACTCTGTCTCTCCGGCATCAAGTAAGTTATTACGTCGATCCTGAGTTCCGCCTGCAATGCGACTCGAGTTGTTTGGATCGACACCCATGGCGTAGAACTGCATGGTGGCCAACTCATTGCCTGTCTCCTCCCACGCAACTTCGCCGGCTAGATTGTCCCGCGTGATGTACACACCACCGTCGCTGGCCACTGCCATCACGTTTGGGTCTTCAGGCGAGAAATCCGCGTAGTGAAGGTCAACCCATGTATCGTAATTGGTAATCCTTGAGAATGACTCGCCGAAATTCGTGCTGCGCCAGTTATGAATCCCGCCGATGTAGATCACATTATGATCCGCCGGATGAAACTTGACGTACAGATTGTAGTCGGCCTGCCCACGCATGAAGTTCCGCAATCCGTCGGCATCCATTTCTATCGTGCGTTCCCATGTTTCGCCGCAATCAGTCGAGCGGAATACACCTAGGAAATCATCCCTGCCTACGTACCCTTCTTCGTCGATATTGATCGTATAGGATTTCGACATAACCATAATCATATGTCCGGGGGAAGAGGGCGAAATATCGAACATGATATTCCCGATCGAATCGCCTTGCGGCAAATAATCGGTGATGCGTTCCCACGTCCCAGTGAAGCCGTTCGTATCCGATACCCAGAATCCGTTCATTCCAGAGCCCCTGTTGTAGCCGAGTGCAGCGTAGACGCGATTCGGACGGTTGGGGTCTACGCGCACAATCCTGGCAGTACCGTCGAGAACAGCCTCCCAATCCGTGCCGTTATTGGTCGTTTTGTAGACGCCCCTATCGGCCCCGCGCATGGCGCAATAGATGGTGTCCGAGCTGGTCGGATGAAGCTCCACATAATTGACGCATTCTTCGAAATTCATGCTCTCGCGACTTTCCATGATATTGAACCAAGTCTCACCGGCATCGGTAGACTTGTACAATCCATCGCCGTAGACGCGGTCGAAGTTGTCCGATCCTTCGCCTGTGCCTGCATACACATGATCAGGATTTGCATGATCGATGGCCATGTGCCCAATTGCGAGCGTTGGGAGGAAGTCCGTCTTCGGCTCCCACGACGCGCCGCCGTTGATAGATTTCCACACTCCGCCCGAAGCTGTACCTGTGTACATGATGTCCGGGTTATCGGGGTGGAATACGACAACCCTGGATCTGCCTGCGGTGTTAAATGGGCCGATTGAGACCCATTGATTGGGGATGGCGGTTTTATGCAGAGCATGGTGCGCGTGCTGCATAGAAAGGTGCGCATGCGCATTTCTAAGTCCCTCGCGGATTCCCGGCCCGCCGCTGAATGTACGCGGGACGATATACTGGTCGATTCCAGGCTCGGCACGGAAACCATCCTTCAGATAGCTCTCCGCAGCGTAATCAGCATCCATGCTCTTGAAGTGCATCTTCTGCTTGTGTTGCGTGGATAGTAACGAATCTTGCGACTGTTCAGAGACAAATTGAGATGCCATTATTGTGAAAACCGCAGCGGCGGCAACCCCTGCGATGGTAAGAATCGACTTCATCGGGTCTTATTCCATTCTGTATGTGGGTATTTCTCCCTAAGTGCATCAATCAGCAGTGCAAAGAGAGTCGCCGCTGAGCGAACCGCGGCCTAGTCCTGTAAAATACGAAGCAAAATGCATCCATTCAATGGTACCGATCCCGGCATTGCATTGAAGTCTGCCGTGATATTGATTATAATGGGACAAGACCCAATCACTGGCATTTGATCCTTGAGTACATTGGCGGCAACGCTTCATATCACAGAGTCGGAAAAGACGGCATTGTTCGGGATAGCATCTGAGTCGCTTCGCCGGCTCTATAACGCTGGATACGAGAGCAACCAGGCTCACATGCAGGAAGCTGATAAGATCGAAGCGGAGGGTGTGTTCGTCACCATGTTCGTGGAGGACGGGCTACGCGGCTGCATCGGCTATGTGTCTGGGATTGATTCGGTACACGATGCGGTTGCCGAACTCACGCGGAAGGCCGCAACTGAGGACCCCAGGTTCTCACCGATTCAGAAGAATGAGCTTGATGCAGTACGAATCGAAATATCGCTCCTCGGTGCATTCGAGGTCATATCACCCACGGACGAGATACGGATCGGCACGCATGGTTTGGTTATAGAACATGGCCGAAATAGAGGATTGCTGCTGCCGCAGGTTGCTTCCAGTAGAAATTGGAGCCGCGAGGACTTCCTCGGTGCAGTCTGCCATAAAGCCGGCCTGCATCCCGAGATCTTGACCGATCCTAAAACGACACTCAAACGGTTCCAATGCACCAAACTAGAAGCTAATCTGAGGGATCTATGATGCAGCGCAGTGATTCCGTCCGAAAGCCGGCTGCAGCAGGCAGGTTCTATCCGGCAGCCAAATCCGAACTCCTTCGCGAGTTGGACGGTATGCTCGCTCAGCATGCTGGGGTCAGCCCCAATTCCAAAAAACCGCTTGCAATTATCGTCCCCCACGCAGGCTACATGTACTCCGGGTATACGGCAGCAGCAGCGTATGAAGCCGCACGGGCGTTCTCGTACGATACCATTGTTGTTGCAGGGCCGAGTCACTTCGATAGTTTTCAAGGCGGCGCTATATACAGCGGCAGTGCATATGCAACCCCTCTCGGTGAAGCGCAAATCGATTGGGATTTCGCACAACGGATCATGAGCAAAGTACCAGATATCAAGTCATCGAACTACGGCCACCGGGAAGAACACTCGATCGAAGTCCAGGTGCCATTTATCCAAGCGGCATTCCCGCAGACCCCGATCGTACCGATTGCACTTGGCAACCAATCGCGGGAGCTATCCGGCAAACTTGCGGATGCACTCGCAGAGCTCCGCAGCTACCGAGACTTCCTTTTCGTCGCGTCATCGGATCTTTCGCATTTCCACACACATGCGGCAGCACAGGAACTCGACGGCAAAGCGTCGGAATGCATCTCCGAACTCGATAGCGATGGCTTTTTGGAATTCCTCACGCTTCGCAAAACCGAGGCTTGCGGTTTCGGCGCAGTATTAACAGCCATGCAATACGGTCGCGCCTTGGGCGCAAAACGCGCCGATGTGCTGCACCAATGCACAAGCGGGGATGTAACGGGAGATACCAGTCGAGTCGTGGGTTATCTCTCGGCCGCAATCAGGGGAGACAATGACTAAGATGGCCCCGATTGAATCGTTCGGAATCATTGGCGCGGGAAAGGTTGGACAAACACTGCTGCGCTACCTCGAATCCAGGTCGCTCTCTTGCAGCTGGCTCAAGGATAAGAAACCCGTTTCCGCCGCCAGGCTTCCTGCGGGGCATGCTGTCACCGCACTTACCGAACTCACATCTATCCCGGATATCATTTTCATCTGCGTACCCGATAGTGCTCTAGCCAGTGTTGTCGCCGCTCTCTTGCCGCTCCTGCCATCCGCTGAAACGATCGTGGCCCACACTTCCGGCGGTGTAACGTCGGATGTTCTTCAGCCGCTGGAATCAGCACAGGTCCGTATCGGCTCCTTCCACCCTATCCAATCCTTCCATAGCAGCGATATGGATGTAGCGCAGCTCCAGGGCATCGCCTGCGGGATTGAAGGATCGGAATATTTTCAGGAGGCAATGAAGGAGTTCGCCGTAAGAATCGGCTGGAAGCCGCTTGTTGTGCGAAAAGAAAAGAAAGCGTTGTATCATGCGGCATGTGTGTTCGCAGGGAATTTCATTCCCGTACTCATACACGAAGCCCGCCAACTGCTTACAGAGAGCTTAGAAGGTTCCGCACCTGTAGATGCTCTTATGCCGATGATCAGAACTGTTTCGGGGAGAATGGAGGATGGAGAGATCGAAGATTTCCTCACCGGCCCTGCCGTACGGGGCGATGCGGCAACGCTAGCCGAACACGTGAAGCAACTCAGCGAATCAAGCCCGGAAAGCCTATTCCTTTACAAAGCGCTCTCCTTGCGGATTTTCGAGCTTATGAAAGGCCACACTCTGGATCGCGAAACGTTCGGCAAAGCGCTGAGCGCCCTGCATTCGGATGGTACACGGTCATCCGATGTTGATGAAGTTATCCCACCGAAGGAATAGCTCGCGAGTAGCAATAAGATCGCGGTAGTTGTACTCTGCGATGTCTTTATAATTCCCTTCCCGGAACAACTCCCAGACATCCATGCCTGTGACGCCCTGCCGCTTCGGGCTTTCGATGCCCATTGATGTGCATACAAAATCCAGGCTGAAGCGCCGGTACGAGCCGTAAAAACTCATCTGGTCCAGTAGGTCGCAATGGCGGGATGCATCGTACCGGTACGGGACGAGGTTTCTCGTCGGCTTGATGTTCTTCATCGCTGAGCGCAAATGTAAAAACGGCCCGTCGAAACCCCTTCCGTTGTACGAGATGATCTGTTCGTACTGGGCAACAACCTTCCAAAATCCGCGCAGCACATCCTCCTCTGTCCCTGGTATATACTCGACGTTTCCGTCGTCACTGACCCATCGATCAGCTCCTTCCGGCGCTTGTACCAGCACCTGCCCTTTCATCGTATCGACATTGAGCATACCGATGCAGACTGTCTGGGCCGTATATGCATACATATTGATCTTGAGTTTCTCAGCCTCAATCTCTTCATCGGTCTCCGCAAACTTCAACAGGTATTCCTTCATCTGGTCGTCCAGCGAATCGAAGTCATAGCCTGCGGTTTCAATGTCAAATACCAGTCGAGTCTGCATTGTTCGGTCTCACTTTCCGGTGGGAATCTCTGTGTGTTTCCGTTGTACCCATTGCTCTGCAATCTGCACGGCATTTGTGGCTGCGCCTTTCCGTACATTGTCGGCAACGACCCACATCGCCAATCCGTTGGGGAAAACAGCGTCCCGGCGCAGCCTGCCGACAAACACTTCGTCCTTGCCGTCCGCTTCGCTGGGCAGCGGATATTGTGCGTTCTCCACATCGTCAATTACAACAATATTTGGAGCGTCCGAAAGCAGCGAGCGGACGTCACCAAGCTCATATGGTTCAGCGGTCTCGATGACGATCGACTCAGCGTGACAGTTCATGATGGGAACGCGTACGCATGTCGGTGATACAAGGATGGAGTCATCGTGGAAAATTTTCCGTGTTTCGTGAATCATCTTCAGTTCCTCTTTACTGAGCCCATCGTTATTGAACGAACTGATATGGGGTATCGGGTTGGCAAGGAGGGAATGCGGAAATGCCGGGGTGTCAGGATTTTCACCGCGCAGTTCTGCTCGAAGATGATCAACGCCCGGCTGACCTGCACCGCTCGCCGCCTGGTACGTCGAGACAATGATGCGCTGCAATCCGTACGTATCCCAGATGGGTTTCAGTGCAGCGACCATTTGAATGGTCGAACAGTTGGGGTTTGCGATGATATTCGTTTTGTAATCGAAGATGTCATTGGGATTGACCTCAGGTACCACGAGCGGCACATCCTCATTCATTCGAAAATGGCTGCTATTATCGATGACCACGCCGCAATGCCTGGCGGCAACTGGCACCCATTCGGCACTCACCGGTGCATCAACTGCGAATAGCGCAATGTCGGCATTTTGGAATACTGCTTCATTGAGCAGCTGCAGTTCTACCGGCTCGTTTCTGAATGTCAACGATTTCCCCATGGAACGTTCGCTGGCGGCGAGTCTAAGTTCGCCGACGGGAAAACCTCTGTCTTCGAGAACCTGTATCATGCCTTGACCGACCAAACCGGTCGCGCCAACAATGACAACAGTGTATGTTTTTTGTTCACTCATAATCGTTTATAAGATAGAGAACGGATGTGTTACAAAAAATGAAGCCCGGGAAAGACCCGGGCTCAAGTACTTTCCAATCTGTCGGGGAGTTAAAACTCTGCGCCCAGCGAAATATAATATTTCGGAGAAGCGAATTTCTCACCCTTGAATGCCCAGGCAACATCGAACTTCAACGGGAAGCCGAGGAAGAACATCCGCGTGCCGAATCCTGTCCCGGCAAGTACATTCTGGTTTATTGTCTCGCCAGATGCATTCGTATTGAAGGCACGGTAATTGTCGATTTCGTCAAACGCAGTACCTACATCGATGAACAGTGCACCGTTCATCGTTTGGAGGATATACGGCAGGACACCGCCGAGAAAATACTGGACCAACGGGAAACGCAGTTCAAAATTGGCCAACCCGTACTTCGAAGCAATAATGGCGTTGTAATTGTACCCTCGAAGCGGAAGCGCTGGAGTCAGAAAGGCAAAGTCTTCCACGTCGTCGATTGGTATATGGCCCCCTTCGAATGTGCGATTAATCCAGTTTTCGACGCCCCCAATAAAGAACTGCTGGGGGTTCGCGCCAAAGCTTGCACCGCCCGACCCGCGCATCACAAACGAGACACCATCCGTAATCTTGTAATATGTACGGTAGTCGAAAGTGACCGATCCGAACGATAGCGGGCGTGAGCCGATACCTGGCGAGCCGAATGCTCGCAGTTCATAGCGCGTGCCTTTCATCGGCGCCCAACCGCCCCACAACGTATTATCGTGAACAAAACCGACACTCGGTAATATGACGGTGCGTTCGGCATCCGGTTCGGGAATATCGAGATTTTCCTGAGAGATATTCATGAACGTAAGCCCGCCTTCGACCCTGTAGAATCTATCGAGCGGATACGATGCAGAAAGGCCTCCGCCGAACTGCCGGTAGCGGTAAATGAAATCGCCTCGATCGGTAAACGAACGCAGGAACCTGGCACTGTGGAATCCCTGAACCGACCAATCGATACGGTCAGGAAGATAGAAATACGCCAGTGCGTAATCGCTGTTCTTCAGATCGCCCAGCAGGTTCGTCAGAAAAATGATCTGATGGTTTCCGAGCATATCGCTGAATGCCATCGTCGTCGTGCCGAGCACGCCGTAAAAGGTGCTGTACCCTGCATTACCGTAGACGAGATCGGGGGAAAAGCTGAGCTTGTACTTGCTTACGATGTAGTCGCCATCCTCGGTTACCTTTTTTGCCGAGGTCACGTCGTCAGGTTTGTTCTTATCGCGATCCTTATCGTAGGTGCCGAACAGCATTCGGGATTCGCCTTTGCGGGTGGCAGTGGTATCGTCGTACTGCTGCTTCGTGCCGAGTTCAACTGCGACATCGTCGCTGTAATCCTTAACCTCGTTGCTGGCGAATGGCCCCTCTGCGCTCTCGAGCGCCTCCTTATCGGCGACGCGTGCCATATCCTGATTGCGGCGCTTCACGAATTCGGTGGGTTCCAGATCCTCGATCTTTTCCTTATCGAACGGGCTGCGCAGCAAGAACAAATCGAAACCTGCTTCGAACATCGATGCGAACGCAAGCTTGTTGCCGTCCGCACTGAGCGCAAACTGATAGACGCCTGAGAGGGAATTCGTAATGGGATACGCGTTGCCGGTCTCAAGGTCGTGTACGTAGAAGTTATTGATGCCGTTCTTGTCGCTGATATACATCAATCGCTTGCCATCAGGGTGGGCTGCTGGGTTCGCTTCGGTAGCAAGCGGTGTGTCCGTCAGGCGGGTCACCTGCTTCGTGTCAATGTTCAGGCTGTAGATATCCCGCTGCGACAGGTCGTGATCGAAGATGCTGAACCCTTCGGGAATACTGGCGCTGTTCAGATACTGCTTTCGGTCCGATACAAAGTAGATAGTCTTGCCGTCAGCCGACCAGCTCGGACTTTCGTCTGCGAATTGATCGCTCGTATACGCGACAGCTTCTTTTGTTTCAAGGTCGTAGGTCCAGATATCGGACTGCCGGGACGTGATACCCACGAACGCAATCTTCTCGCCTGTCGGCGACCAGGAGACCGTGTGGATACCCTCCATACGGTAGTCGAGTGTTTCGTGCTCTCTCGTCTCAAGGTCGATGATATGAATCGCATCGGCCCCGCCGGATTTTCCTGAGAACGCAATTTTCTTGCCGTCCGGCGAGAACGATATACCGGGCGTCAGGAGGTTCAAGTCTTCGAAGTCGGATGTGGACTGACCTTCGATAATCTTCTCGACTTCTTCCTCATCGGTCACGGACATAAGGTACACGCTGAAGTAATCATCGCGTTCCGATATGAAAGCGATTTTATCGCCCGAAGGACTCATCGCAGGGCTGGTATTATAGAAATTCCCCAGTTCCTGGTGATCCGTCAGACGCTTCGCATAGTCTTCGGGAGAGGTGCGCGTGGCAATATCCGGCCAGTACATCACCTTTTGCTCTTTCATCCAGCGTTCGGAGAGTTCTTCAACATCGAGACCGATAGCCGATTTAAAGCCGCGGTCAACGCTTCGCGTTGCACGGATGCGGTTCATGATCTCCCCGACCTTTTGCTTTCCGTACTTCTCGGAGATATACCACCACACGGACTGTCCTCCGCGATAGGCGAAATAACCACCAAGGTACTTGATCGGCGGCAGGTAGTTGCTCGTCGAAGCGTCCCGCATAAACATATCGGAATTCGTATCCCATCCGTCCAGGGAGTGGTATTCCGCCAGACCTTCGTTCAGCCATAGCGGTAGCTGCAGCCTGATCTGGTTTGCCAGTACGGCCTGGAGCGAGCCGCCATAGAACATGTCGTTGATCACAGCATGTATAAGCTCATGATGAATGACATGCCGAAAATCGCCGTATGATCCTGTAAAAGGCAGTACGACGCGGTTCTTGAAGAGCTCGGTCACTCCGCCGATGCCCTCTTCGAGGTACAGGCCGACCACGTTCGTCTGCTGAAAGTCGTTGTGGGAGTTATAGATGATCATCGGGATGCGGTTCGTGATCCGGTACCGCAGGTCATCCTGGATCTTTCCAAGCGCATCCTCCGCGGCCTTGGCAGTGAATTCCGCGATATCCTCTCCCCCATTCGAGAAATAAATATCGAAATGGTCGGTCTGGATATAGTACCAGGTCAAATCGTCGTACTGCACCTTGTTCTTGCCGAACGATTGTGCCAGAATTTCAGACTGACCGCCCAAAACTAATATTGTTGCTGCAACAGCTGCGAATAGAATACGGCGCATGCTTTGCCTTTGTATCGTCAATTTGAATTGCATCATTTTCATTATACACCTCCGTGACGCATCTGTCAAGGAAGAAACCTGTCCCCTCAGGTTGTGTTTCATCCATATATAACATCGCATACGATTGGCGGTTCCCTATCCAATCGTAGGATGACGAGGTCCATACCTTACGAACAACCGAAGTGCAGGCACTATAAACATAGACAATCGGGAGGGGATATGGTTGCAGTACGGTGTTTGGGTTCGAGTATTTTCCTACATTTACTGTGTACGTGTACGAACAGCCATCCGTTGCAATTATGCTCACTCAACTTACCTACTCCGGCCTCGTGTTGGCCATTTGTTGTTGTTGCCTCACTTCCTGCGACATGAAAGAACGCGTCGATCTCGTCGTGTTGAACGCATCAATCCAAACAATGGATGAGGATTTTTCGACCGCCGAAGCCATGGCGATACGCGACGGGAAGATCATCGCGACGGGGTCTGACGAGCAGATGCAGGAAGCGTACGATGCCGATTCAGTCGTTGATATGGATGGCCGGTATGTTTTCCCCGGCCTCACGGATGCGCATGCACATCTCCTCGGCCTCGGGCAGAAGGAACAACGCCTTGATCTTGTTGGAACCACCAGCAAAGAGGAGATACTCCAACTCGTCGCTGAAAAAGCCGCAACCGTGGGCGAAGGCGAATGGATAGTCGGCCGCGGGTGGGATCAGAACGATTGGCCGGTGAAAGAATTTCCCATCAAAGCTGACCTCGATGCAGTGGCCCCGGATAATCCAGTCTACCTCACCCGGATCGACGGGCATGCCGCCTGGGTGAACTCTTTCGCACTCGATGTCGCCGGAGTCGATGAGAATACTGCCGATCCCGCAGGAGGACGCATACTCAAACAGGACGGGAAGCTTCAGGGTATCCTTATCGATGCTGCCGAAACGCTCGTTTACAAGCATATCCCCGAACCAACTCATGAGCAGCTGCGCGCTGCGTATACGCTGGCAGTTGAGAGATGCCTGGAGCTCGGCATCACGGGCGTGCATGATATGGGACTGTACGGGACACATATCGATGCCATTCGCAGCCTGATCGAAGAGGATGAGTTCCCGTTTCGTATGGTGGGATATGTCGGCGACGATGAGGGGGAGTGGAAAGCGTTACTCGCCTCGGGACCCATATCCTACGGAAACGATCACTTGATGCTATGCGGAAGAAAGGTCTACTTGGACGGCGCATTGGGCAGCCGCGGGGCGATGCTGCTGGCGCCATATTCAGACGATCCCGGAAACTACGGTGTGCAGATCAACTCCGGGGAAGTGCTGGAAGACATAACCCGCGATGCGCTTTCGCATGGGTTGCAGGTCTGTGTTCATGCAATTGGGGATTCAGCGAACAGGATGGCGGTCGATGCATTCGAAAAGGCGCTCAACGGCGGGCAGTTCGAAGATCACAGGCTGCGGGTTGAGCACGCCCAGGTCGTCACGCTTGCAGATATCCCAAGGTTCGCAGCGCTTGGTATCCTTCCCTCCATGCAGACGACGCATTGTACCAGCGATATGTACTGGGCTGAGGCGAGGCTCGGCCATGATAGAATTCACCGTGGGTATGCATGGCGAAGCTTCCGTAATGCAGGCTGTATTGTCCCTATCGGCAGCGACTTTCCCGTCGAGCACGCCAACCCGCTTCTCGGTATTTACGCTGCATGTACGCGGCAGGATCGCGAAGGTCGGCCTGCGAAACAGGAGCATATTGACGAGCACTTTCAGATCGATGGTCCGCCAGAGGATCCAGCCCGCTATCGAAACGGATGGTATGGCGATGAACGTCTGACACGCAAAGAGGCCTTGCAAGGATTTACCGTTTGGGCAGCTCATGCAGCAAAACAGGAGAAGCGCTTCGGCTCGCTCGAAGCCGGGAAATATGCCGATTTCATCGTCGTCGATCGCGACCTGCTGAATTGCAGCAACGAGGAGCTTCTCAAAGTTCAAGTGCTCGAAACATTCGTCGCCGGCTCGCGTCAGTATACTCTGAATACCGCTGATTAAACGGGTTTCGGCAACAGATTGCGGTCTGAACCCGTATAACCTTCCAGACGCGCTCCGGCAAAGCGCTAGATTTTTCCTATCTTAGTAGTTTGATACGTAAGCAACTAATGTATTACACGAGGATATAGTTCATTCATGAACCACATTTCAAGGTATGTTTTCGCAGCCATGATGGCATTATTGGCCAATTGTCATGTTGGTACCGGGCAATCATACGACCTACGGTACGGCATCTCTGACGGGCAGGCGCTTTCATACAAAAACCTTGTTAATGAAGACACCTACCTTGAACTTCATACGAACCTATCCACGTCTGTGAAGAAGAATTCGGAGATTCACTACTCTTTGAAAGGTATTGCTTCGCCGGAAGGCACTGTCGAGTATGTATTCGTGCAGGATACCAACTACGTCCGCGAACTACCTCCTCCCCCGGATAATCCGGACGAGATCGACATGGATAATCTCCTCACCAAGATCCCCGTCCAAATCCGGTTGACGGAAAAAGGCGAGCCACTAGATGTAAAAGCGCTTGAGTCTGCAATCGGCAGGAAAGGCCTCCAAGGGAAGATCCAGTTGAACGACAGACAGATCGCGCAATTCGCGCTGACGCTTCCCGTTCTGCCCGCCCAACCGATTGAGGTCGGCGATAGCTGGGAGGTATCGACGAGTGATACGCTCGTGCCACGCCGGGACTTAGGGGAGGCAAACAGCCTGCGCCTGGAGCGTTCGAAGGCTCTCTACAAAGCCACGGGCCTAAAAACCATCGGCAAATACGAATGCGTCGTTGTTGAATGGGATGCAGACGTTATCACAGAACAAAAGACGATTGAGGGCGGCCTGGAGCAGTTCTTCGAAGAAACCACCTCAACTACGGGCGAGTATTGCTTCGCCCCGGAGGCCGGCTTAGTCGTTGAGATGAGCCAGCGCGTCGAGTTGGAAGCAACGACGGTGATCTTCGGCGATCAGGAAGGCATGATACTCAATACCAGCACGAAAGAATCAGAATTAACTCTCATACAATAGGACATACGACGGATATCCCATGAAGATCATTACAGGACTACTCCTCAGCATTTTCATCCTTGCACCACATGTAGCTGCCCAGGAAGGTGTGTACAAGTTCGAGCTGAACAAGCCTTACAAGTACTACATCGAAGGCAAGAACGAGACAACCCAGGATGCAATGGGCCAGACCATGAATTTCTCATCCGAATCGACAGCCGCATTCGAGTTTAACTTTACCAAGCAAAACGAAGATGGTTCCTATTCTGGAACGATCAAGATAGAGGGCGTTGCGCTCATTCGTAATACCCCGCAGGGCATGGAGACAAGCGGCAGCGACCTAGCGGGAAAAGAGTACACCCTGACACTAGCGCCTACTGGTGAATTATTAGACTACGACACGACGATCGGCAGCCTGAGCACCACCGAAGCCTCCATGGTGCGCCAAATGATGGGCGGATTACCCCGGCTAAATCCAGCACTTATCGAAGATGAGGAAGACTGGAATTTTGAGGACACCGACACATTAGGCTCGGCTGAATCCCCGCTGATGATGGAGTCCGAATCCACGTATGAAGTGGATGGCGAGGAAGACGTTAATGGTGTTTCCTGCATGAAGATTGTCTTCAACACCGAAGGCAAGATCAGCGGTGAAGGGAGCCAGCGTGGAATGGAGTTCAACGTAATCGGTGACAGTAAAGGATCCGGCGTAATCCTGTTCGACAAGGAATCATCCGTCATTCGTAAAATGACCAACGAGTCCACCATGGAACAGGTTATCACGCCGACGAACAACCCCGGCATGAAGATCAACGTCACAACTTCCGGGTCGCAAACAGTCGAACTCCTCGAAGAATAGACGGAGTATTATCCAATTACTGCGTTCGGGTACATGGCTGCCCGAACGCTTTTCATTTCCGGGATACGGAAACTTTTCGCCGATTTTTCAGTACAATACCTGAGCTACACAGACATCTATGGCAATTGATATTTCATTGAGGTCATCATGAACCGACACCTACTCCCTGCCCTGTATACCGTGCTCATGGTCGCCGGGGTTCTCTTCGTTGTACCCAATTCTGCCTACGCTGAACAAGCGAATCATGACCGAATCGCGATGGACGACAGCCTGCGTTCTGTTGAGCAAATCCGGGCCGAGATCGACAGAGTTGAGGCCGAGATCACGGATACCAAATCCCAACTCGAAAACGCCGATGAAGGCGATCGAGAACAACTTGAGACGGAACTGGCTTCGCTTGAGCAGGAACTTGAAGAACTTCAGTCCGAGTTGTCGGCTGCCGAAGCACTCAGCGATGAAGGATGGGGATTCGAGGAGTATGAAGAATCGGATGAGGAGTTCGATTGGGAATACGATAGCGATGGCATGGATGAGGTCATGGAGTTCGGGTCGGAGTTTTTCAAGAAGTACCCGCCGATTTTCGATATGCCATTTCCGCTGGAAACAGGGTTCGCCAAGTCCTTTGTCCGCTATAACCGTGCGGAAGGATTTTATCTCGGTGCAGCGAAGACCAAACGCCTGAACTGGCATTCTGAGAAGGTCATCGTCAGTACCGGTTTCCTCGGATATGGCTTCGCAAATCACCACTGGCGTTATGGCTTAGGACTCTATGCACCGATCTATTTCGAGAATGATATCATCGAAATCGGCGCAGAGGGCCACAGTACGACGGATTCCAAAGATCAATGGATGATAGGACTCGAGGAAAACAGCCTGATGGCATTCTTCGCCAACGAAGACTTCATGGACTACTTCGAACGTCAAGGGTACTCGGCAAGTGCCAATTGGTACCACCGGTTCGACGATGAGGCTGCGTCGCGATTCGGAATCGCATATATGCACGACACGTACGATGCGATGATAAAAAAGACGGACTGGGCGCTCTTCGGCTGGGATAAGGAATTCCGCGAGAACCCAATCGAAAACAACGATCTGTACCGCGAACTGCTTGCCGACGACGAGGATGCACGCCCGAACCGGTTCATGATCGGAAATCTCAACAGCATTTTTGTTTCTGCGTCTCTCAAAACAACGCCTGATGACAGTCGCGCCCATGGGTGGGACGCAAACCTCACCTTTGAAACCGCCGGAGACTTTCTGGCTGGCGATTACGAGTTTGATCAGTTGATTGTTGATGTCAGACGCTACCAGCCGCTCGGCGAATACTTCAACTTCAACACCAGATTGCGTCTTGGCGGCTCGTCCGGTTATCTCCCATATCAGCGAACCTTCGATGTGGGCGGGATCGGTACGCTTCCTGCGTACAGGTTCAAGGAGTTCACCGGTGCAAATATGGGTCTGTACAGCGCCGAACTTATCGTCAAAAGCTCAATTGCGGGCGTATCCGATGGATGGTTCAGCCGTCTGATGGATAATTTCAACGTGATTCTGTTCTATGATGTCGGTGCCGTCGCCAGTTCGGAACCGCCTGTCCTCACACCGGAGGAGATAGGAAACGAAATTATCCCGCTTGCGCCATATTCCGCAGGAATTGCTGACGGAATTGGTGATCTTGCCGACGTGGAATGGAAGAACAGCCTCGGCGTTGCCGTAGGAAATGAGAACGGCACATACCGGATCGGCGTTGCCTGGCGTATGGACGGCAGCAATACTCCGGAGTTTGTTTTCAGGCTTTCAAGCCCATTCTAATCGCGGCCTACAAAGTGAATAAAAGCGCCCTACGGGGCGTTTTTTCTACCATTTTGTGTTAGGTAGAGAGATGGACTTGGCAGCATATATAGCGGTATTAATCGCGTCGTTGGTGGGACTGGTGATATCCCTGTACTTCACGCTGGTGTATTATGGGAAGCTTGCCCCTGATGCCAGATGGATTCCGCAGTTCTGCTCCCTCGACGATAAAAGCTGCGCTACGATCATCCACCAACCGCAGGCACGGCTGCTGAAGTTTGCCCCAAACTTCGTTCTCGGGCTGGGCTACTATTCCCTGGTCATTGCAATCGGCGTACTCGGTCTTGCGCAACAGGAACTCCCAACGCTCTTTCTCTCCCTAATGGCCGTTGGCAGCTGGCTGATCGTAGGAATGTCTGTCTATCTTGCGTACGCACTCATCAAAGTGCTTCGTGTTCGGTGTGTGCTATGCTTCACGTCCCATATCTGCAACCTGGTGATCGCAGTCAGCCTCTTGCTTCTTCTCTAGCATCGATAGCAATACTCATATCTTTCCCAGCTAAACGAACCTGCTCCAAGACAATCTGGTGCAAATTATCGAGCGAATCGTGTTCATCGGCTTTGACGACAATCGTATCCTGCCTGCGCGAAAAGCACCACGCCGCAATAATTCTCATCTCGTTGATGTCTTCCTGCTGTCCGCCGAAGAGTTCCGCCTGTTCCATGTAGAAGATCTCTTCCAGTGAAAGCCGCAGCTCCTTGGCGTTTATATGCTTTTGATCGACGAGGAACTGCCTTGCCAGCATGCCGCCCTTAATGAGGTGCACTTCCACGTTGGTTCCTCGCGCCAGGGTGACAATGACGAGGTTCTGCTTGAGCACGGAACGCGCCATTATGCGCTGTTGGCGAATAATCCGCTCCAACGCCTCGATGCGATCGCGCAGCAATGCAGCCTCTTCGAATTCGAGCGCATCGGATTTACGCTGCATCCGGGCAATGAATACGTCCATCATCTCCTTGTGCTCCCCGTGCAGGAACAACCGCACTGCTTCGACCTCGCTAAGGTACTCCTCTTTTGTACTGAGCAAGGCACAAGGGGCGCTGCACCGCTTTATCTCGTAGTACATGCATGGGGTAGCATCTTCCCTCGGCTTGAGCGCGTCCTCGCATTCCCGCAGATGGAAAAGCTTGTTAATGGAATCCAGTGCATCTTCGACTGCGAATCTGCTGCTGAACGGTCCGAAGTACTCGGCGCCGTCATGCTCTATTTCGTATGTCCAACCTATGCGGGGAAATTCATCCGCCGTATCGATCCGGATGAATGGGTATTTCCGGTACCGCTTCAACATGGAATTGAATCGCGGCTGGTGCTTCTTGATGGAGCGGGATTCTAAAAGAAGCGCAGACAACTCGGTCTCTGTGTTTTCCCACGTGATGGACCGTACGGAGCGTACGAGACGCCTTATCTTTTCCGGATGCGCTGCGTTGTGATAGAAATAGGAGCCAACCCGCTTCCGGAGGTTTTTTGCTTTCCCGATGTACAGTATCGTTCCTCGGCGGTCGTAGAAGAAATACACTCCCGACGAGTGCGGCAGATTATCGAGAGTGTCTTTCAGGCCTGCGATATTCTTTGGCGGTGAGGATATCCGGTAGACGGACTTGTGCTGAAAGCTCAGAATGTCATCCACTTCGATCATGTGGAACTCATCCTGCAGCGTCCGGAGGAATTGGATGAGCATCCGGGCAGTCGCTTCTGCATCGCCTGCTGCCCTGTGTCGTTTCGTGATATGAATCCCAAGCGCAGCGGCGATCTTACCGAGGCTCACCCTCTTCTGCTTCGGATATAACCTGCGGGCGAGACGGGCGGTACACAGCGTAGGTGTTTCGAGCGGTTCGAGTCCGCATCGCTCCAGTGAAGCGTCGACGAACCTCCTATCGAACTGCGCATTATGTGCAACGAACACAGCGCCATCCATGAAATCCCGCACCTCGCGCATGACGTCCTCCAGTTCCGGCGCGTCGTACACCATTTCGTTGGTGATACCCGTCAGACGCTGGATTTCGTAGCTGATAAATTGGCGTGGGTTGATGAGCGAGGAGTACGAACCGACGATCTCCCCATTGGCTACGCGGAACACCGCGATCTCTGTGAGCCGGTTCGCATCGGCACTGAGTCCTGTTGTCTCAACATCGCAGACAGCGAACTCCGCGTCAGGAATCTGAAGCGCTCGAAGTTCAGGGTATCTGCTGCGTGCGGTGCTCATTGCTCCTGCATGACGACATCAAAGAAACTCTTTTCCTGAATCTTAATCACCCTGCCGGGGCGTTGCGAAATGAGCGAATAGTCGTGCGTCGCCATGATGATGGCAGTTCCCCGCTTGTTGATTCGATCAAAAATCGCCAGGATCTCGCGGGAGGCATTGGGATCGAGGTTGCCTGTTGCCTCGTCGGCAAGCAGGATAACCGGATCGTTGACGAGTGCACGCGCAATTGCGACTCGCTGCTTCTCCCCGCCGGAAAGATCTCCCGGCATGGCATCGGCTTTCGCCGATAATCCGACCTCAGATAGCACGCGTGTGACTTTCGGATTAATCATCTTCTGCTTCGCGTTCGTCACATGAAGAGCGAACGCGATGTTTTCGAAAACGGACCGGTCATCCAACAGGCGAAAGTCCTGGAAGACAATACCGATCGTACGCCGGAGGAAGGGGATATCGCCGCGGGATACTGCCGTGCTGTCATACCCGCCGATACGCACCCGCCCATAGGAAGGCAGAATATCCATGTAAAGCAGCCTGAGAAATGTGCTTTTGCCGATCCCCGTCTCGCCGATGACGTAGACAAATTCCCCTTCCCCGATCATGAGGTTCGCATGTTCGAATATCGTTTGCGGTCCGAAAGAAAGCCGCACGTCGTGGAATTCGATCATCTCTCCTGCGCCTTTCCTCTGTGTTCGACGATCTCGCATGCCATGAGCATTGCTTCAATCATGCTGGCGGCATCGGCTACGCCTTTTCCGGCAATATCGAACGCTGTGCCGTGATCGGGGGATGTCCGTACTATCGGCAGTCCGCACGATACGTTGACAGCTTTCCCGTGAGCCGACATCTTCAATGGAATCAAACCTTGATCGTGATACATGGCTACGATGCAATCGAAACTCGTAGTGGAATATGCTGAGAAAAAGGCATCCGCGGCAAAAGGACCGGAAACAGCATGGCCGCTCGCTTTCGCTTCTTCTATTGCCGGAGTGACAATCTCCTGCTCCTCTGGTCCCAGGTATCCGCCGTCACCGGCGTGCGGGTTCAATCCCAGCACCGCAAGTCTCGGCTGCGGGATGCCGAAGTCGTTCTGCAAAGCGCGCACAGACATTTCGATTGTATCCAGGATGAGCGATTCAGTGATGAGGTTCGGCACGTCCCTGAGGGGGGTGTGAATTGTGACGAGGCTGACACGCATCGTCTTCGATACCAGCATCATCATCACTTCGGAGGCACCGCTGAGATCGCGCAGCATTTCCGTGTGCCCCCTGTACGCGCTACCGGCCAATGCGATGGATTCCTTCGATATCGGCGCGGTTACAATTGCCTCGGCGGAGCCGTTCAGGACGGCCGCTGTTGCGGCCTCGATCGCAGCAATGGCTGCGCCACCGCCCTGCGCTGAGGTCTTCCCTATAGCCTCGGGTTCGAACTTGCCTGCGGTTTCAAATACATTTATGGAGTCTGGCTGTAGATTCCGCGTCGCATCGATATAGTTGATTGGTACGTTCGAGGAAGGTGCGAAGGATTCCAATACTCCGCGGGGAGAGAATACGATGGGCTGGACCCGCTCACGCACAGAGGGGTGTACGCAGGCCTTGAATACTATCTCGGGTCCTATCCCGTAGATGTCGCCGATTGATACCGCAACAACATGGCGCATAGTTACCGCAAAGATACGGTATTACTGCGCAAGTCGGTAGTTATTACTCCGTTCCCTGTCAATAAACCGGAATGTTTTCTCTAAAGAAGGGTATTCCCATATCTCCGTGGCGGGCTCATCCGGGGCAAGTCTTCGCATGATGTTCTCGGGTTCACCATACAGAATGAAAACCTTGCCGCGATCGGTAAGGGCGCCATTAATCTGTTTCGTTGTCTGGAATTGAAAGTAGGCCTCATCGACACGCCGGAAGTATTCGTACATGCGTTCGTTGTACGCAGTTTTAGGCGTTGGATCATGCTCGTCCCAGTACGCCTTCAACTTGCGTTCGCGTTCCCTTCTGCTACCCGAAGTCATGTCATCGTACTCGTCTTCGGTCAGGATATAGCGCATAAGCTCAGTTGCAAAGTCGATATCGTACAAGGAAAGCGGCATATCCTTCCAAAAGACTTCCATTATTTGCACAAGACTATCGGTGCGTTCCCCGTCTTTGGCAGTGATTTTTACACGGTATTTCCCCACATCAAGGGTATCGAAGCGGGTATTGAACCGGTAGATTGTCCCGGCATTAACGGGAAACTTCAGCTTGTATTTCCCAGTGTCGAGCCTGCCGACCCCAGTGTTGAGCTTGTAGCGCTTTTCGCCTAGGTCGGGCATGGTATCGAGGGTGTATTTTGGTACCTGGATTTTCTCGCTGCCGCTCGTCACTGTATTGTATTCCTTCGCCGGTGACATCGCTGTGGAATACAGCAGTTTCTCGCCGGTGCGGGGATCGAGTTCATACAGTTCCATCGCCCAGATCACATCATCTGCATGCGCAGCCGTTACGCCCATCGTTGATGGTTTTGCAAACAGGAATCTCCCGCCATACCCGAGCGGTTCGACATCTTCCCCGTCCTTCATAGGAATTACTGAGCCAAGTGTCGTGGACTCGGAAAAGAACGATACGGCACGGATCGGGAGATCGAATTTCTTCTCCCTGGTGGATTGCTCGTCTTCCAAAACGACCTTGAACACATATCTGCCCGAATCGACATAGACTGATTTGCGAAGCAGAACAAAGGCATCCCGCGTATTGGTATTGGAGTAGTCGCGAGTAAAAACAGATATGTTGTCTGTTGTACTAGCAACGTACTCGCCCTCGGGTTCCTTGAATTCACGCTCGTCCGGATCTGACTCTTCTTCGATCCGTCTGCGCTTCATCTGCTGGATGCTGGCATCGTCCGGTAGTTTCTTTATATCGAGTGCAAGCGTTACTCCACCAGAAAATGCCGAGTCGGGATGTTGATTATCAGTGCGTGTAAATACCATGAAATCGTTCGCGATTCGTACCATCACGTCGATCTTGCAGTAGCCCACGGAATCCGACGGCATATTTGCAACTTCCACGTACGCAAGCTCACCGTATTTCAATAATTCCGACGCACGGTTCTGCGGTGGTCCAGGCTGAGCGCTAGCGGAGATTCCGATAGCGGCTGAGAGAAGAAAAATGTATATGGTCAGATTCTGCATTCGTAATCTATCTGTTCAATTCATCGTTCCTGCAATAATGCGCGAGAATCCACATCGTTCAAGGCAAAAATTCGTCCATACAGCAGAAGCTTAGATATCCAGGTTGCGCACGTACTTCGCGTTCTTTTCGATAAACTGGCGGCGTGGCTCAACGGCATCCCCCATAAGGATGCTGAACAACCGGTCGGCCTCCGCAGCATTTTCCATCGTAACCTGGAGAAGCGTGCGGGTTTCAGGGTTCATCGTCGTGCTCCAGAGCTGATCGGGATTCATCTCACCGAGGCCTTTGAATCGAGAGATCGTCAAGCCGCCCCGCTTCGCCGATGCCTCGATATCAACATCGCCGGATTCGTCTTCAGCGACCTTCGTATTCCCAACCTCCTTGATAAGCTCGCGAAGTTCGTCGTCATCGAAGGCATACCGTTCCGTACTGCTCTTCTTGACCTTATAGAGCGGCGGTTGTGCGATGTAGACATGCCCTTTTTCAAGGAGTTCCTTCATATACCTGAACAGGAATGTGAGAAGGAGCGTCCGAATATGACTGCCGTCGACATCGGCATCAGTCATGATAATCACCTTGCCATAACGGAGCTTGCTGAGGTCGTACTTTTCATCCTCGCCTGTATCGTCGCTTTTGCCCTTCTCGTTGCCGTTGCCGATACCGATTCCCAACGCGGAGATAATGGCGTTGATCTCGTCGTTCTCGAGGATCTTCATCAAGCGCGCTTTTTCCACATTGAGGATCTTACCCTTCAGCGGGAGGATCGCCTGGAACTGCCTGTCGCGACCCTGCTTCGCGGAACCGCCGGCCGAATCGCCCTCAACGATGTAAATCTCACAATGATCCGGATCGGTGATTGAACAATCAGCAAGTTTGCCGGGAAGGCTCAGCGAATCAAGGGCGTTCTTTCTGCGCATCGTCTCTCTCGCTTTGCGAGCGGCTTCCCGTGCTTCAGCAGCACGAACTGACTTCTCGATGATGCGTTTCGCAATGCCCGGATTCTGCTCCAGGTACAACGCCAAATGCTCATTCACAATTGACTCGACCGCACTTTTCGTTTCGCTATTACCGAGCTTGGTTTTCGTCTGTCCTTCGAATTGTGGCTCCGCAACTTTAACGCTCAGTACGGCGGTAAGGCCTTCTCTCAAGTCCTCGCCTTCTATCTTCACCTTGCTGTTCTCTTTGACGAGGCCATTTTTGTAGGCGTAATTCTTCATGGTCCGCGTCAGAGCCGCCTTGAAGCCAATCAGGTGTGTACCGCCTTCGTGCGTATTGATGTTGTTGACGTAAGTGAAGATACTCTCGGCAAACGATGTGTTATACTGGAATGCCAGTTCCACCGGTGTATCTTCGCGTTCTCCTTCAATGTGGATCGGCTCTTTAATGAGCGCGTCTCTGTTCGTATCGATGTACTTCACGAAATCCTTCAGCCCACCTTTGAAGTGAAACACTTCCTCTTCGCCCTCATCTTCATCGGTCAGCGTTATTTTGATCGATTTATTGAGGTAGGCGAGTTCGCGAAGGCGTTCACCCATTGTGTCCGCGCGAAACATTGTTTGCTTGAAAATGTCGTTATCAGGCATGAAGGTGATCTCGGTGCCTGATTTCTTCGTCTTGCCAATCTCTTCGACAGGCGTCAGCGGTTTTCCGAGTTCGTAGCGCTGCCGATAGTGAATCCCGTTGCGGTGAATATTCGCCACCAGCCATTTGGAGAGCGCATTCACAACGGACACACCGACGCCATGGAGTCCGCCCGATACTTTGTACGTTTGCTTATCGAACTTACCTCCCGCATGGAGGGTACACATGACGACTTCCAGCGTACTGACCTTCTTCACAGGGTGAGGCCCGACGGGGATACCCCGCCCATTATCCTTGATCGTCACCGAACCATCCTTGTGGATGATCACGTCGATTTTATCGCAATATCCAGCGAGCGCCTCATCGATGGAGTTATCAACTACTTCATTCACGAGGTGGTGCAATCCACGCGATCCTACATCGCCGATATACATAGCAGGACGCTTGCGAACCGCTTCAAGTCCTTCAAGAACCTTAATACTGCTTTCGGAATACGATGGGGCTGTGCCGTTAATTTCTTTTGCCATTTCCGTTTTCTATCAAGTGATTGAGATCATTTTCCAATACAGAATCGCGAGAAGATATTCTCCAGGACATCATCGGTTACAACTTCGCCGATAATCTCTCCAAGTGCGTCGGTAGCATTGCGTACTTCAAACGCGACGACTTCCTCTGTCTTTCCATTCTTGAGTGCATCCATTGCACCAATTAATGCCTCGATGCCTCGTTCCATGCACTGCGCATGACGCATGTTCGTCAACACAATGTCCGCATCCTTGGCCGGTGCCAGCAACGAACGCGCTGTCTCCACGAGCGCTGATTGCAGCCCCTCCAGGCCGGTCCCATGCATTGCAGAGATCGAGATGACATCCGCACTCAGGGACGTTCCATCATGAAGCAGGTCAATCTTGTTGAGTACGAACAGCGCGTCTTCCTCTTGCACTCCGGCCTCCAAAAAGGCTTTGCGCTCGACATCGAGTGTAGCCGCCTCCTGCGCAGTAGCGCCGTCAATGAGGCAGATGATAAGATCGCTTTCTGCTATCATCTTTCTGCTCACTTCGATGCCCATCGACTCGACGAGATCCTCTGTTGCACGCAGACCTGCTGTATCCACGAACCGGAACATTGTACCGCCTATGATAGCGGGCTCTTCCAGATAATCCCTTGTTGTGCCTGGGATTTCGGTGACGATTGCACGCTCGGAGTTCAGCAAGGCGTTTAGCAAACTGGATTTTCCAGCATTCGGTTTGCCGATGATAGCGACTTTTATACCGTCTCTGACCAACCTGCCCTGCTGATACGTGCTCAGCGTCTGCTCGATCTTGGTTCTTGCCGTCTCTACCTCAGCGACAAGTGTCTCTTCGGACCAGAGATCCACATCTTCCTCGGCGAAATCAAGACTGAGTTCGAGCATTGATGCGACATGAAGCAGTGCATCGCGCATCTCGCGTACATATTTTGAAAGTGCCCCCTCCATTTGCCGCAAAGAAGCAACATGGGCTTGCTCCGACTGTGCGTGTATCAAGTCTGCAATTGCTTCGGCTTGGACGAGATCCAGCTTATCGTTCAAAAATGCACGCTGCGTGAACTCGCCGGGTTCTGCGCTCCGTGCACCGGCATGAAGACATCGTTCGAGCACTTTGCGCGAAACCAGAGAACCGCCATGACAGCTAAACTCAACAGTGTCCTCGCCTGTGTACGATTTCGGTGCTCTGAAGACCGTTGCGACTACATCATCTATGGTGCCACCGGACGCGTCCAGTACGGAGCCAAAATGTGCAGTGTGCGTGGCAACCTCCGTAAGCATCGTCGAACTCTTGAACACCGATGCCGCAAACAGGATCGCATCTTTACCCGAGATCCGCACGACGGCCAAACCGGCAGTTCCCGGCGGCGTTGCCAGCGCTGCAATGGTATCATTCCTGTCCTTCATTCGGTCGTATTCCTCATCGAAGGATAATCTCGCGGATCAACTCAACTTCAAGCTTCTCATTAATACGCTTACGGAGTTCGTCTCTGCGGAGCGACAACTCCTGCCGCCAAGCGGCGTCCTGCACCGATAGCCACAACGTGCCATTTTCGATGCTGATCGGTGCCGAAACATTCGCAACCGCTTTCCCGGCATAAGATTCCCAACCGTGGATCACGTTTTGCTCCAGAATCTTCATCTCGAGTCCTGACGATTCGATCGCACCACGCAGCGCTTCCTTCATCGATTTGATTCCTCCGAAGCCGCTCATGAATGCACCACGCTTTCAACAACCTGCCCATCGCGGACTTTCAGTGCGAGATATTTATCCCATGCTGTCGGCAGGAAGTCGCGGACGTTCTCGTTCGCGCTTGTGATAAATGTCTGTCCCACCTCTGAAACGATTGAGAGAATCCGTTGTAGCCGAAGTTCGTCCAGTTCGCTAAATACATCATCGAGAAGTAAGAGCGGCTGCTCATCCACTTTCTCATTGAGGTAGCTGTACTCGGCAATCTTCAAGGCCGTAAGTAGCGACTTATGCTGTCCTTGCGAAGCGCTGGCCCGGACATCCATGCCGTCGATCTGCATCTCCAGATCGTCCCGGTGGATTCCCAGTGTCGTTGTCTTGCGCACATAGTCCGATTCGAACCTGGCTTGGTAGGCCTCCATCAATGCAGCCTGCGGTTCCTCCGCCGTATAACATGAGAGCACCTCGGAGCTGTAGCTCAAGCTCGGCACCTCCGCATCCGGCGCAATTCGGCTGTAAACGGACGTGAACACCGGAGAAAACCCATCCACGAACGCAAGCCGATGACGGGCAATCCGTGCGCCAAGCCGTGCGAGAGAGTGTGTCCATGTCTCTGTGAGTTCACGCAGTGTGCTTCTGCCTCGCTCCTGTTCCGAGAGGAGGGCGTTGCGTTGTTTCAACGCACGCCTGTACTCGACTAAATCTGTCAGGTAAGAATGCGAAGCCTGCGACAAAACGGTATCCAGGAACGTGCGCCTCTCCGATGGTCCGCCCGCGGTTATCGTTCTGAACTGCGGCGCCAGGTAGACAAGAGGGAACGTCCCGACTAAATCGACAGAAGATATGTTTGCGTTATTGAGCAACAATTTCTTTCGCCCATTCGTGGGCATTGTAAGATCTACGGTGTACACAGAACCGCCGTCGCTGAGGAACTCCCCACGAACCTTCGCGAATTCTGCGCCGTTGGCTATGAGGTGCTTATCGGTGGAGGTAACGAAGCTCTTCGATGTGCATAGCATCGCGATAGATTCCAACAATGCCGTCTTACCGGCACCGTTTTCTCCCCATAGCAGCACGCCACTTCCGGGAAACTCCCGCTCTGTACGTCGATGATTGCGAATGTTCTCTACAGAAAGTCGCCTGAGAATCATCGTTAATTGTTCAAGCGAAGCGGCATGACGAGCATAAGCACGTCCATTTCCTCAGCCTGTTCTTTCGGTTTGATAAGACCTGCGCGGGTCGGCGAGCTGAACTCGAACAAGACATCGTCGTTACCGAGATGATTTAATGCATCTTCAAGGTACCGTGCGTTGAACCCGATCTCGAGTTGATCCTCACCATCGTATTCGCAGGCAATCTCTTCATGCGCCTCGCCGCCGACATCAATATCCTCTGCCGATAGATTCAGCATACTGGCATCGAGCTTCATGCGAATCTGATTCGTTACAGTATTCGAGAATATCTTACAGCGCTTAATCGACGAAAGAATCGCCGAGCGATTCACAATCAGCGTCTTCTCGTTATCCTGCGGAATCACGCCTTCATAGTTGGGATAGCGTTCGTCGATGATTCTGCTGAGGACCTGCATTCCTTCCAGTTCGAACTTCACATTCGTTTTGCCGAACGTTACCTTGACCGACTCG
>PABJ01000138.1 GCA_002699105.1 Ectothiorhodospiraceae bacterium
CCGCACGTTCCTTCGACGACTTGCCAGCAAATGCCAAATCTTACCTCAACGCTCTACGGGAAATGACTGGGGTTGAAATCCAGCATATCTCAGTCGGACCAAAACGCGCACAAACGATAGAACTCACACATTAATGGTTGGACTGCAAGCGCATAGCCAGCGAATGGTGCTTCTTGCAGAGGGGCGCCTGAGCTCGATTGGACTGCGAATGGTGATTGCGGCGCTTCTCTATGTTCCGGACCGTATCGTCGCCGTTATCGATAGCACCAAGGAGCGCCAGACGGCGCAGGAAGGTATCGGCTTTGGTGGGGATACCCCTATCGTGCATTCTCTCGAAGAAGCTATGGAGTACGAGCCCGACTCGATTCTTATCGGTATAACACCGTTGGGAGGAAGGATCCCGGATACATGGCGGGAAATAATCGTCAATGCTATGGATACGGGGCTTCATGTTGTCAGCGGTCTGCAGCAGATTCTGATGAAAGACGAGTTGATCCGTGCGAAGTCCGCAGAGAAGGGAGTGCAGGTATATGATCTGAAGACCGTGCCGCACAGCCATCTTATCCGGGCGCAGGGGAGCTGGCAGCTCCGCGCAGCGAAGACCATTCTAACGGTCGGCACGGATGCAAATACCGGGAAGATGACCGCCGCGATCAGGATTTACGAAGAATTAAAAGCTCGTGGAAAAAAGGTAGCGCTCATCGGTACCGGCCCGACTGGTATACTGATTAGCGGTCGGGGAGTGACGGTCGAGTCGATTGGTGCCGACTTTGTGACGGGCGCAATCGAATACGAGATCGATAAGGCAATCAACGAGGGGTATGATCATATCGTTGTGGAAGGGCAGGGCGCTATTACGCATTGCGGTAACTCACCGGTCTCGCTGGGGATACTTCACGGCACAATGCCCGATGCGATGATTCTCTGCCACCACGCTGCCAGGGAGAAGGATATCTACGGATTGAAGCTGCCCACCGTCGCTCAGAGTATCGCATTACACGAACATATCATGGCGCCGTTCAAGGCGAGTAAGGTCGTCGGTATTGCGCTGAACACGATGGATTTGGGAAAGGACGAAGTTGCGAAACTCACAGAGACTCTCCAGTCGGAGCTTCAACTGAACGCTATCGATCCTATGCGCCACTCCGCAAAGCTGCTCGTCGATGATCTGGAACGGTACTACGAGACCTATAAGAACGATAATCGCGGCCAGCAGTTCATCAAGGTCTACGACCGCATCTTCTAGAGCTTCCGCCCTAAATCCTCCGGTTTTACCTCAGATTTTATCTTCACGAACGATCCCAGAATCAGGATGATGGTTATGGGCAAAAACACGTACAAGAACAGCATGTTCAGGACATCGAGCGATTCAGGCCGAAGCGATTTCATCGTGAGATAAAACACATAAAATCCGAAGTAGAAGAGAAAGAGCGCTCCTTCCCACCGCGATAGCTCCAGGCCGTTCACGAAGACAGGTATACAGAGTACTGCCACGCCAATCATGAGCGGTAAATCGAAGATCACCACATCGCTGGAAACAGGCATACCGCCAGAACCAACGGCGCTTGAGAGTCCGAGCACTATCAGCAGATTCATGATATTGCTACCGATCGCGTTTCCAACAGCGATATCGAGTTCGCCCTTGATACCGGCAACCACAGTCGTCGCAACTTCGGGTAGCGAAGTGCCGATCGCGATCACAGTTAAACCTATGATGAGTTCGCTGACGCCAAGCGATGTAGCAATGATAACTGCGCTATCGACAAGCCAGTTTGATCCGAATACGAGGACAATAAGTCCCGCGACAACATAGAATGCATGTAGAGCCCGGTGCTTATGGTCGGGCTTTGCATCGGGGGCAAGCAACGCGTCGATCTTCGCATCTTTGCTTTCCTTCCTGCTCCGTTTGACGGTGATAATGGTGTAAACTATTCCGCCCAGGATAAGAATTCCGCCTTCTACCTGCCCGATTCCCCCGTCCAGTGCAAGCGCGAGAACCACAAGTGAGACGCCGATCATAATTGGCAGATCGATGCGCACAATTTGTTTCGAAACCGGGAGCGACCGGATCGCTGCCGCCAGACCCAGCACCAGAAGTACATTCGTAATGTTGCTCCCAACGATGTTCCCAAGCCCAAGATCGGACTGGCCTTCGAATATCGACTGCACAGCTATCGCGAGCTCAGGGGCGCTCGTTCCATACGCGACTACCGTCAACCCCACGACAAGCGGCGATATGCCGAAATCGATTGCCAGCCTTGCCGCGCCGCGTACGAGCAGCTCCGCACCGGCAATAACACAGACAAAACCGAGTATAAAGAGAAGAACGACAGTGTAGTCCATGAGGAATGAGTTCGCGTGGGGCTATGAGGGGATTGTGTTCACAGTTCCGGATTGTATTCGAATGACAGCACGCAATATTCACTCTCATGTCGTGACATCCAAATCACAATGCCAACAGGCAAACCGAACTTTGATAATCCGGCAGCATGCGCTAGTTTGGAAAGCTATGAATTCGCCGAAGACCCACGATTCACCCATTGCGCGAACCTTGTTCGCCATCGTTGCAGGACTTCTCCTTGTGTTGACCGCCAGCCAGGCGCAGTTCATCCAAGCAGACACAACCCTGCAGACTCGGGAATCACAAAACCTGGCTGAGATGGTGTGGGAGGATGTAGAGATAGGATTCAACGACGGCATTGGGTTCTTCACAGCCCCGGCCAGGTTCGAAACCAGCGATTGGCTCATTGCCGGCGGTATTGTCGGAGTAACGGTCGGGGTGATGGTGTACGATCCGGAGTTACGCGAGATCAGCCTACGCAACAAGCGAACATCGCCCACCTGGCGCACTGCGCTCGATTGGGGAGAGGATTACGGGACAGTCGCTGCTGGCTGGGCGATTGGAGGAGGATTGTACATTACCGGGCTTGCATCGGACTACTGGCTTGACGGCGCTATCGGCGGAAAAGGGGAACTGCGTACACTCGGACGGCTGGTCGGTCAAAGCCTCACGTATTCAGGACTCGTCGCGGTTATCCTTCGTTCGCTTATTGGAAGGGAGCGCCCCAATGAAGCGGATCCGGAAGAGCGAAATCACTGGGACGTGGATTTCTTCAATTGGGACGCAAGCGAGAACGCATTCCCATCCGGACATACTACCATTGTATTCGCAATCTCGACCGCAATCGCCGAGTACCTCGATACATGGCTCGCTCGCGCCGTGATGTACTCCGCAGCAGGTATCGGCACGTACACGCGCTTTATCAGCGACGGCCATTGGACGTCGGATATCGTCGCGGGTGCTGCGCTTGGGTACTTCTCTGGTAGATATGTCGTCGACCGGGAGCGGGCGCGAGGTATCCCGACCGACTCGACCACACCCGAAGTGTCGTTCTATCCTGCTCCGAATAGCGTCCATATGGTCATCCGCTTCTAAATCAAGCTCCCCCATTTCTCCCCACCTTTCCCGATAAATGGTATAAAGCCTTCCATACAAGCAAGTTATCGCCTTTCTGCTGACCTAGCCTCGGGAGACCGGCATCTTTTTTTGAAGATTCCACGCAAATCTGCCCGATTATTTGGAAGGGTCAGGTCTCCCTGTAAGTCGCTAATATAAAACGATTTACCGAGCATCGACTGCCGAAGCGCGCTCAGAATGTTCCACTTTTACGTTCTCATCTCGAAAAAAAGCACTTGACTCTGAGTTAAAATGGTGTGAAATTGGAGGAAAGTGGTATATTGTGGGTCAAAGTGGTGGACTAGTATTGAGGTCCTGTGACTGGCTTTAAAGGCAAATACGAATACTCGATCGATACGAAGGGTCGCTTGAACCTTCCGGCCAAGATGCGGAAGCATATGATGCCGGAAGCGAATGGTACCTTCGTCATCACCCGTGGTATGGAAAATTGCCTGTACCTGTATCCCCTCGATACATGGAGTAAGGTCGAGTCGGAACTACGCGAAAAGCTGAATGTCTATCGTGAGGAGGATAGGCTCTTTCTGCGCACACTCTTGATGTGGGCGCACGAAGTAACGTTGGATAAGCAATCGAGAATCATGATCCCGCAGGAGCTTCTCGAGTTTGCCTCGCTTGATAGCAGCATTGTTATCATCGGAGCGCTCGACAAGATCGAACTGTGGGCGCCTGCAGAACTGGAGAAATATCTCGGCAAGTTCGCAGAGCAATCGTATGAAGAAGTCGCTGCCCGAGTTATGGGCGGTATCGAATAAGAGCCATCGGATTACCATGTATCATGTCCCGGTATTGGCTGAACTAGCAGTCCAATACCTCGTTACGAATTCGGACGGGGTCTATATCGATGGCACACTTGGCGGAGGAGGTCACAGTGCTCTCATATTGGATAAGCTCAGTCGCAACGGTCTCGTAATAGGCATCGATCAGGACGAAGATGCTGTGCGATTCTGCAAATCCAGATTTGCCGATGAAACCCGAATCAAAATAGTCCACGAAAACACAGAACATATGTCGCGAATCCTGCAAGAAATCAATATTGACGCGGTCGACGGAGTGCTGCTCGACCTCGGGATTTCTTCCCATCAGATTGATGAGGGTGCGCGCGGATTTTCATTCCGAGAGGACGGTCCGCTGGATATGAGGATGGACTTGCGGACCGTCGCCTCGGCGCTCGATATCGTATCGACGGCAACAGCCGAAGAGCTTACATCGATTATCAAGCGATACGGAGAGGAACGCTTTGCGTATCAGATATCGAAACGCATCGTGCAGCGCCGTACCGAAAGAGCGATAGATACCACCGATGCACTGAAACACGTCGTGTTAGAGGTGGTGAAAGGGCCAAACGCGATGAAGTCGGTAGCGCGCGTTTTTCAAGCGTTGCGCATCGCCGTGAATCGCGAGTTGGACGTCCTCGATGAGATTCTGGAAGCGACGTACGCATCGTTGAAAGTAGGCGGAAGATGTGTCGTGATTTCTTATCACTCGCTGGAAGACAGAAAAGTGAAGCAGTTTCTGAAGCAGGAAGCGCCCGTACAAAACGAGATTGACAGACTATATAACGCTACGGCGCCTGGTCTGTTCAATCTGATAACAAGAAGTGCAATTCAACCCGATGAAGATGAAGTTCAGCGAAACAATCGCGCGAGAAGCGCGCGACTACGCGCGGCGGAAAAAGCCGTCTGAGAATCAGCAGAGCGAATTTCTGTTCGATCACAACGTCGATGTTCCTCTGACGAACACTGCGTACTATCGTAAACCCGGGAAGCAGGGTTTCGAATTTACAACGTTCAATATCATTGTGATTCTGGTATTCGCAGGATTGATCGCAACGGCATACATCTCAAATGTTGTCGCGGTTGACGATCTGATGATCCAGAGAACGAATCTTCGGGAAACGGAACAGAAGCTGCTTCAACAGCGAGAAAATTTGCGCGCTGATATCAACATGCTTACAAGCTACAATCGCATCCACAGTATCGCGCTAGAAAAACTGGGGCTCGTAGACGCTACCGAACGCCCTTATGTATTCTCCAAGCCCGAAGGCGACTAACGGCATAGAAATGAACGACCCAATCTCACTCGGAATATCGACGCCGCAGGAAGAATCTCAGAAACCGAAGACCGGTTTCCGAATGAGACTCTACTTCCTGTTCGTTGTGTTTTTGCTGGGATACGCAGTTCTCGCAGTGAGGTTGTTTGTTATTCAAGTTCGAGACGCCGACAAGTACCAGGAGATTGCACATCTACAATATAAAAGCAGAGAGCCGTTAGAGCCGGTCAGGGGTTTAATCTACGATCGGAACTTATCCATCCTTGCATCCAATGTCACAGAATATACCGTTGCGGTGGACCCAAAGGTAATCGAGGATAAGGATTCCGTGGCGGAGATGCTCGCACAGTATTTACCAGGTACAAAAGCCTCATACCTCGAGCGGTTGAATACAAAGAAATCGCGCTATGTGATTCTGGAAAAACATATCTCTGAATCGAGGATACTCCCGCTTAAGCAATGGAACTACTACGGTGTGCGTTTTGATGCGATATCGAAGCGTAAATACAACTTCAACGATCTCGCCGGCCCGATTATCGGATATACAAATGTCGATAACCGCGGTCAGAGTGGAATTGAGCTTGCGTTTAATGAAGAGCTCTCAGGCGAAGAAGGCTTTATTGTCTACCAATTAAACGCGAAGCGGTACAAGCGTCCGGAGGTTGAGTATCCGTATAAGGAGCCAATAAACGGCCGAAGCATCGTACTCACTATTGATCACGCATATCAATCTATTGCAGAGGATGAATTAATCGCAGGCGTCAAAAGGCATGAAGCCGTATCCGGTAGATGCATCGTCATGCACCCAAAGAGCGGTGAGATCCTTGCGATGGCGAATTATCCGAGCCTGGATCCTAATAACCGTGCGGAATATACGCCCGAAAAGGCGAGGAATAGAGTTGTTACAGATTTGTATGAACCGGGCTCGACATTCAAAGTCGTAACCATGAGCGCCGCGCTCGATGAAGCACTATACAGTCCGGAAGATGAAATCGACGCAGAAAATGGCAGGTACTATCATACGCCGAACGAAAAGCCAATCGTGGATGATCATGAATATGGTTCTCTGACACTCCGTGGTGCATTTGAGCATTCTTCGAACATCGTGAGTGCTAAAATAGCGAAAGAACTCGGCAAGGAGCGGATGTATGAATATGCAAGAAACTTCGGGTTTGGAATTAAAACCGGTATTGAACTCCCCGGTGAATTAAGCGGGGAACTACGTAACCCTACGTCGTATGATGCCACAACGCATTTATATATGGCCTTTGGATACGGCCTGGCCGCGACCTCTCTGCAAATCGCTTGCGCGTATGCTGCGATAGCGAACGACGGGATCCTCATGAGACCGTACATCCGAAAATGGATGATCGATGGCGATAGGAATATTATCCATGAGACCCGGCCACAAACGATCCGCCGCGTTGTTAGCAGTGAGACCGCTGCCACGATGAGAAGGTTTATGCAAGGCGTCGTAGACTCTGGTACCGCGAGAAATGCGAGAATCGACGGGATGAGTATAGGCGGTAAAACAGGAACATCGCAGCGGCTGGTAAACGGTTCGTATTCGAATACATCACATGTAGCATCATTCGTGGGCTTCTTTCCTGTTGAGGATCCCAAGGTTCTGATATTGGTTATCTTGGACTCGCCGCAGAAAGGCTACTACGGCGGTACAGTTGCGGCTCCGATATTTAAAAATATTGCTCAACGTATTATATCGTATAGCGGTGAATTTGCGAAAGTACCCGACGCTGTTTACGCCTCCGAGAGCGGGAATAAACTAAAAACCGTTCCTGACGTAAGAGGGTTATCACCTGCTTCAGCTGCTTTGCTATTACATCAGTACGGGCTCGCGTATTCTCCAGCGCAGGATAGTGGTATCATTGTGGCACAGAATCCAAATCCAGGAAATACACTCGCAGAGGGCGGAATCGTACAATGCGAAGTGGCATCAGATACGGGAAATGGTGATGTAGTGTCCATGCCTAATCTTGTTGGAATGACTGTGAGGCATGCTAACACACTGTTAACCACACTCGGTTTATCGGTAGAGATACATGGTAGTGGATATGTAAAACGTCAATCGCCAGAACCTGGCAGCAAGGTTGAAGCGCCACGCTGTACACTATGGGCAGAGGCTGCAAATATATCAGCAAATCTATACTAAGACGATGTTTAATCAACTGAATCCAAAAATGCACGACCCAATGGCCCCGAAGAGATTATCGGATATCATCTCGGATGTTCCGGTTGTGCAGTTATTTGGGCCGGTTGATGCTTCGGTGCAGGGAATTACTACTGATTCCAGAGAAGTGAAACCGGGGTGGGTGTTTGTCGCGCTTGATGGTGAGCATGTCGACGGTCACAAGTTCGTGAACAAGGCGATTGAAAGCGGCGCCAGCGTCGTAGTGATTCAGGAAGCCCAATACGAAAAGTCTTTGAAGGAACTCCTTACTCCTTCATATGTGCAGCACAATGGTACAACCGTCGTGATTGTACGATCAACAAGAATAGCCTGCGCAATTCTTAGCGATAGATTCTACGACTCACCGGCGCAGGAGATGCGTTCCGTGGGAATTACGGGAACCAACGGTAAGACCACGGTTTCGTATTTGTTGGAATCAATCATTGCGCATGCAGGTCTTAAGCCAGGCGTGATCGGCACTATCGAATACAGAAGTGCAGGAAAAGCAACGCCTGCAAAATACACTACTCCCGCGCCTGAAATACTCCACGGAGTTCTGCGAGATATGAAGCGCGATAATTGCGATGCATTTATCATGGAGGTCTCCTCGCATGCACTATCACTCGATAGAATCTACGGAATGACATTCGATGTTTCGATCTTCACAAACTTGACGCAGGACCATCTCGATTTCCACGGAACGATGGACGACTACGCATACTGCAAGGCAAGACTCTTTAGTGATCATACAGCCCAAGTCTCCATCATTAATAATGACGATCCATATGCAAGCGTGATGCTGCGAAGAGCGAACGGAAGAAAATGGACATACGGTACTTCCAATGATTGCGATTACACGATGTCGGTTGTATCGAATCCATCGAATGGGCTGATAGTTGAAATAACACACAAGGATGAAACCGATACGGTAAGTTCCGAACTGCAAGGATTTTTTAACGCTTACAACATTACCGCTGCCTATACTGGAGCGCTTGCTCTTGGAATAGAGCGCGAAGCAATTATACAGGGCATCCGAGCCATACAGAACGTACCGGGAAGATTTGAGCTGTACGAAGGCCCCGACGGGAAACGAGCTATCGTCGACTATGCACATACACCTGATGCATTAAAGAATGTTTTGCAGGAAGCCCGGAAGATTATACCAGATAACAGAAATCTCATCCTGGTATTTGGCTGTGGTGGTGATAGAGATATTGACAAGCGGCCCAAGATGGGTAAAATCGCTGCTGAAGGAAGCGATACTGTAATTGTCACGAACGATAATCCTCGAACGGAGAATCCGGAAGAAATTGTAGCGCAGATTCTGGCCGGCATTCCAGAGGGTTATTCGAACATATCTGTAATCTACGACCGTGAAGCTGCCATCCATACAGCTATAGAAAAGTCCCAGCCTGGTGACATAGTGCTTGTGGCTGGAAAGGGGCATGAAGAATACCAGGTAATCGGTCACCTGCGTAGACAATTTAGTGATTCCTCAATCGTGAAAGATGCATTAGGTATCACATGATATGATGGAACGATTCTACATATCGCATTTGCTGCAGATTCCGGCTGTTTCGCACGTAGGTCTGGCAGATAGGACGAAAGAGCCCGTAAACAACATCGTTATCGACACTCGAAAAGTGAAAGATGGAGATTTATTCGTCGCTATAAACGGGGCTAACATCGATGCTCATGACTTCATTGATGAATCAGTAGTAAGTCAGGCACAGCTTTGTGTGGTAAGCAAGGAGTGGTATACGCAACGCGGTCATGAGTATCACAACGGTTCATTTCTTGTAGTTGAGGATACAACGACCACCCTCGGTCAACTTGCACGATTGTACAGGGATGAATTCCAGATACCGGTGATCGGAATTACGGGGAGCAACGGGAAAACCACGACGAAGGAGATGTTGAAATCTGTACTGTCAGTAAAGCATCAAGTTTGTGCTACAAGCGGTAACTATAATAACCTTATTGGCGTCCCATTAACGTTGTTTACTCTGCGCAGAAATCACGATATAGCTGTAGTCGAAATGGGGACGAACCGGCCAGGAGAAATTGGAGCCCTTTGCCAGATTGCAAATCCCAATGACGGTATTATTACAAACATCGGATATGCCCATATGGAAGGGCTGTCAACTCTAGAAGATGTAGCTAAAGAAAAGACAGCTCTGTACAAGTACGTAGCAAATCGTGGTATCCGATATATTAATGCAGATGATTCATATCTCGCCTCGCAAAAGGTAGTAGCCGGGCAAAACGTAATCTTTGGTATGGATGGGAATGCTGATGTAAGAATAGCAGGCTATTCTACGAACGATTCCGGTAGTACGGTAAGTTTAGAAGTGGGGCAGAATACGAGATGTGATGTTAGTATCCCGAAGCTTGGTAGGCACTTTGCATACAGCGTTGCTGGTGCCGTTGCTGTCGGACTGCAGTATAGTTGCGGATTAGATGAAATGAAAGAGGCACTCAGCGCGTTCCATGGTGCTCCCGGCCGAATGGATGTATTCCGTGTTGGTGAGAACACTGTTATTGACGATACCTACAATGCCAACCCAAGTTCGGTCAAAGCAGCCGTTGATACTCTTGATGACCTTACAACTGATTGCGATAAGGTCGTAGTGCTGGGAGATATGCTAGAACTAGGCCATCGATCCGCTGAATATCATCGGGAAGTTGGTGAGTATATCGCCGGATCGAAAGTAATGACACTCATGACTTATGGCAGCGACAGCAAAGAAATGAGTGACGCCTTTTCTGAAATACGCAGCGTGAAGGCCGCGCATTATACTGATATAGGTGAACTTACGAGAACACTAATTGAGTGCATGAGTGTCCGGACTATTCTCCTTGTAAAAGGGTCTAGGAGCATGCACATGGAACTCATTGTAGAGAAACTTAAAAATTCTGTACCGGTGACCTGATGCTGTATTACCTACTGGAATATATCAACGAAGCATTCGCACCACCAGGTTTCGAAGTGTTTAAGTTTATAACATTTCGAGCGGCTGCGGCTGCAATTACGGCACTTCTTATGAACTGGTTAGTCGGCGCGAAACTAATAAGGCTGCTCAAGCGATTGCAGATAGGGGAGTCGGCGAAGGTTGAAGCACCGAAGAATCATTTGGCGAAAGCTGGAACGCCCACCATGGGCGGGTTGATCATTATTAGCTCCATTACGATTCCTATGCTATTGTGGGGTGAACTCCATAATACATATGTATGGCTCATTTTGGTAACAACGGTATCGCTTGCTGGTGTTGGGTTCCTGGATGACTACCTGAAGGTAGTAAAGAAGTATCCGAAAGGCCTCATTGGGGGGTATAAGATCGTCGGACAGGTCCTTGTGGGGGCTATGGTGGGTAGTGTCCTTTACTTTTCCCCAGAGTTCGCGGAGGTCAATTCTTTGACAACTGTTCCGTTCTTTAAAAATCTGAACTTCGACTATTTGTGGCTCTATATCCCAGCAGTGATATTTGTAATAACGGCAACCTCAAATGCAGTAAATCTATCTGACGGGTTGGATGGTCTCGCAGTAGGTACCATTGTAATAGCATTTCTCGCTATTGCAGTTATAAGTTATGTCTCAGGACGGGTGGACCTTAGCGACTACCTAAACATACTGTACCTACCAGGAAGTGGCGAGTTGGCCATATTCAGTGCTGCTATAGTGGGTGCAGGACTTGGATTTCTTTGGTACAACGCATACCCTGCCCAGGTGTTTATGGGTGATACAGGATCATTGGCATTGGGCGGTGCATTAGGTGCTACAATGATACTTATCAAGAAGGAGCTTTTGCTACCTATTCTCGGCGGAATATTTTTTGCAGAAACAGTCTCGGTCATCATACAGCGTCTATATTTCAAATATACACGGATGAAACATGGGCAGGGTCGTCGCGTGTTTAAGATGGCACCGATACATCACCATTTCGAACTTGAAGGCTGGGCTGAACCAAAAATAGTCGTCCGATTCTATATTATCGCTGTTATTCTCGCAATCTTGAGTTTAGCTACGTTTAAGGTACGATGAAGCCTAAGTATAAGAAATACTCCGTACTAGGGTCTGCAAGAAGCGGGATGGCGGCAGCGTTATTTCTTAAGCACAAGGGAATGGACGTGTTTGTTAGTGAGCTTCAGGAAGCAGATCATTTTATCGAATCGAAGAAGCAGTATGATGAATACGATATAGAATATGAGTATGGTAAGAATAGTAACCGAGTATTGGATTCAGACTGCATAGTAGTGAGTCCGGGTATCTCGCTATCTATCCCTCTCCTGGAGACAGCGAGAGAGAACGGAATTCCTATTGTCAGTGAAATTGAGGTGGGCTCATGGTTTTACGATGGTACCATCATTGCAATTACGGGTACAAATGGAAAGTCCACTACAACAGCGCTTATTGGCTATTTATTGGAGCAAGCAGGATACAATTGCATGGTAGCAGGGAATATAGGCTATCCATTTACTAGAGCGTTATATGAATCTGGGCCGTGTGAGTATGCAGTTCTGGAAGTAAGCAGCTACCAGTTAGATTCGATCAAGACGTTTCATCCTAATGTTGCAGTCATTACTAATATCATGCCGGATCATTTGAGCCGTTACAATAATAACTTTCAGGAATACGTTTCATCGAAAGCGAGAATACTGGCCAACATGGCTGCAGACGATCATTTGGTCTATAATGCCGATGATACGAATGTTGTCACAGTAGTGGAGGAGGCGGAAACCAACAAGCACTGCTATAGCAGTACGGTGCGAGGTGAATGCACTGCGTATAAAGTCGATAACATGCTGATCATTGGCGATAGTTCGGGATCGATCCTCGAAATAGATGTCAGTAATATGATCCTGGTGGGTGAACACAATTATCAGAATGTAATGGCCGCGTCAATTGTCGCACGGATATGCAATATGTCCAAGGAGGTAATAGAAGCCGGAGTTACTTCATTCAAGGGTTTACCTCACAGGCTCGAGTACATAGGTGAAACGAGCTCATTGAGATGGATAAATGATTCCAAGGCTACAAATGTAGCGTCTTTGGCTACAGCACTGACCACCTTAAGCGGTTCTAAGATCTGTTTAATAATGGGCGGGCAAAGTAAAGGCGAGGATTATCGCGGCCTGTTGGATTTAATGTTACAACAGGTAGTGCATGTGATATTGATCGGAACTGCTGCAAGTGAGATTTATGAGGTAATACGCGATTCTATACTCTCTACTTTTGCGGTTGACTTGGAGCACGCAGTCAACATAGCAGGGAGTCAGGCTGACTCTGTAGACGTAATTCTGCTTTCTCCAGGATGTGCCAGCTTTGATCAATTCAAAGATTATGAGGAGCGTGGCGATAAGTTCAGATATTTAGTTGATAGGTACATTAATGAATGATGTTAGTGCTGTAAAAATTGGTAGAATAGACCTGTGGCTCTTTGGCGCAGTGCTTTTGCTGCTGGTTTTCAGCGCAGCATCAGTTTACAGCGCAAGTATTACTATCTCTGAAATTCGTCATGGAGCGCCAGATGCAGTTTATAAGAGTCACATACTAAGAGTTGTTCTTGCCCTCGTAGCTTTGTTGATTGGCGTGGTGGTAGACTATCGCATATACATGCGCTTGTCGAAGATTGCTATAATTATGGGTGTTGCGCTGTTGGTATTAACCTTGTTTGAGGGTACTGTCGTCAATGGTGCACGTAGATGGTTGGAGCTTGGACCACTGAAATTTCAACCATCTGAGTTCGTCAAGTACGCATTGGTATTTCATATCGCGACGATAGCTGTAATGAAGAATGAGAGAATCGGGACTTTCAAGGATGGTTTTCTCAAGACCTATGCATGGATAATGATCTCAACTGTACTGATTATTGTGCAACCTAATTTTAGTACTGCAGCTGTTGTTTTACTAATCGGGACAGTTATGGCTTATGCTTGTGGCGTAAAGGTGAAATATATTGGTGCCAGTTTAGCCGCAGCATTACCGTTGGTGGTGTTGTATGCCTTTAGCGCACCGTACAGAGTGCAGAGAATTGTATCGTTCTTTGGCCTAGGTGACGGTTCAGACACAAGAGTAGATGCCTCACGATATCAGGTGGAGCAAGCGATCATTGGATTGGGTAGCGGCGGTATTATGGGCGTCGGTATGGGGATGAGTAAACAGCGTGAGTTGTTTCTTCCTGAATCGTACAGTGATTTTGTCTTTGCTATCGTCGGTGAGGAGTATGGGTTTATCGGCGCATTACTGATACTATTTCTGTTTGCATTGATTACATTGCGTGGTGTGAGAATCGCAAAGAATGTTCAGGATGATTACGGGAGGTATCTGGCATTTGGTATTACTAGTGTGATAGCGATATACTCGATTATCAATGCCGGTGTGTCGGTGGGCCTGCTCCCAACAACTGGTTTACCGATGCCGTTTATCAGCTACGGTGGAACATCCCTTATAATTAGTGGATATGTCGTAGGCGTACTACTAAACATATCGACAAATACACGGATACGGCCTCGGGCCTATGAGGAGGCTGCTGCCGATGCTTAACCGGAATCCATATAAAGTTGTGTTTGCAGCCGGCGGTACTGGCGGGCATATATACCCGGCCATAGCGATAGCAGGTGAGCTTCAATTGGTTTCGCCCCACATTGAGGTCACTTTTATCGGTACCACAAACAGACTCGAATCAAAGATCGTCCCAAGTAACGGATACACGCTGAAGTTCATCCCGGTTATGGGGCTTTCGAGAAGCTTGAGTATCAGGAATGTCTATGCCATCATGCTTCTCGTTTATGCCGTAATAAAGTGTATTGGTATTCTCAGACGTGAGCGAGCGAGCCTCGTCGTAGGAACTGGCGGCTATGTTTCTGCACCAACGGTTATCGGTGCACTCCTATCGGGAATCCCAGTGCTCATGCTAGAACAGAATGCGATACCTGGGATGGTGAATAAATACTTGGCTAAGTACGCAGAAGAGGTGCACTTGAGCTATGAGGTGACACAGAAACACCTTGACCGTAAAACACATTCCATTATTTCAGGAAATCCAATAAGACGACTCAGTGAAGTTGATAGAGAGTCTGCGCGTCGTGAAATTGGCATTGGAGGGGATAATCGAACTGTACTTGTCTTCGGTGGCAGTCTTGGAGCCTCTGCCATTAATTCGGTTTTGTTAGAACACATTGATGACATTGTAGAGTCATCTATTCAAATGATATGGCAAACAGGCTCGAAAGACTACCAAAAGGTGGTCGATCGGGTTGATCAGCCAAATATCAGAGTCTATGAGTATATAGATGATATGGCGTCAGCATACTCTGCATGTGATCTTGTTGTATGCAGGGCAGGAGCTACGACAATTGCCGAACTGCAAGAGATGAACAAACCAGCGCTGCTTATACCATATCCACATAGCACAGATAACCATCAATATTACAACGCAAAGGGCTACGAAGAGATGGGGATGGGGCTTGTGATTGAAGAAAGTGAAATACGTGAACTTGTCCCCAGGATGATCGAGTATGCAATCGATGACGGTGGGCTGGAATTGAAAAGAAGAGATGGAACATCAAGCGGATCAATGAACGCACGTGAAGAGGTTACTGCTAGTGTAATGTCTCTATTGAAGAATACCACGGATGGTACGGTGAATCGATGCGGATAGCCAATATACACAACATACACTTTATCGGTATTGGTGGTATCGGTATGAGCGGCTTAGCTCATTTGATGCTCAATGAAGGGTATCATGTGTCCGGCTCAGATATGAATGAGTCCGAGAACGTGCTAGATCTACGTAAAGCAGGTGCGCATATCGAGGTAGGTCATCGTGCCGAAAATGTAACAGATGCTGATCTAGTAGTATATAGCTCCGCCGTTCAGGAAGAGAATGTTGAGTTAGCTGAAGCCAGACTACGTGGAATCCCGGCCATAAAGCGCGCAGAGATGCTTGCGGAGGCAATGCGATTATATGATGGTATTGCAGTATCTGGCACTCATGGAAAAACAACAACGACATCGATGTTGGGAAGTATTCTTATAGAGGCACAGCACGACCCTACCGTCATTGTGGGAGGTAAACTACATGCATTTGGCGATACCAATATCAGAGTCGGAAATGGTACTACAATGGTAGTTGAAGCCGATGAATATGATCGATCCTTCCTGCGATTGAATCCTGCAATTGTAGTGATCACCAATATCGATAATGATCATCTCGACACTTATGAAACAATTGACCAGATCGTTGAGGCCTTCAAATCCTTCGCAAATAAAGTGCCTTTCTATGGCTTTGTGACCATATGCCTTGACGATGCCCAGCTACAGCGATTATTGCCACTCATAAATAGAAAGGTAGTAAGCTACGGTATAAACTCTCAATCCGATTACCAGGCCAAAAATATCACAATGACTACCGATCGTACTGAATTCGACGTCGTGCATGACGGAGAGGTACAGGGGAGAATAGGCATCAGAATGCCAGGAGAGCACAACGTACAGAACGCAATTGCCGCAACGGCTGTAGCCTTGGAACTAGGTGCTGATTTCGGTTCTATTCAGACAGCGTTGAATGAATATGGCGGTGTATTTAGACGGTTTGAATTAATCGAGCAAGTCGGTGAAACACAGTTCATCGATGATTATGCTCATCATCCTACTGAAGTAATGAGTACGCTAAAAGCCGCAAAGGCAGCAATGAAGAAACGTGTTGTCTGTGTGTTTCAGCCGCATACCTACTCGCGTACTCGAGATCAGTATCGAGAATTTGCACAAGCCTTTATACTTGCTGATATACTTATTGTTTTACCAGTATATCCCGCAAGAGAGGAACCCATCCAAGGAATTGATGGCCATTTGATCTCTGAAACGTCTCGGCGTTATGGTCACAAGGCATCCTTCGCTGTGCAAACAAAAGAGGAAGCTGTGAGCAAAGTAATAGAAGTTATAAAAGAAGGTGATGTGTGTATCACGATGGGTGCAGGAGATGTTTACAAGCTGATGCCAGATATAATATCCAAGTACAAAGAAGGTGTGGGATAAGTGAACACTAAGCTGCCATCATTGCCAGCGAGTAGGATATCCTATGATTATCCGGGTAGTGCATTGTGCTCTATGCGTACCGGTGGTCCTGTTGATATCTTGGTTGATGTGGGTAGTATATCTGACCTTAATATACTAATGCGAGAACTGAACTGGGAATCAACTCGATATCTCATATTAGGACGAGGATCTAATGTGCTTATCCCTGATAATGGGATTCGGGGTATCGTCATAAGACTTGAAGGAGAATTTACACAGCTTCTTTCTGATGGCGATATACTTTATGCCGGTGCAGGAGCAAGAATATCCAATCTCGTAAGCTACGCCATCCGTAGGGGGTATTCGGGATATGAGCGTTTAGCAGGTATCCCAGGGGCTGTTGGCGGGGCTGTGATAATGAATGCAGGTGCACATGGGGCTGAAATCAGCGACAATGTCATATCCGTCGAAACTTTTACAAGAGAAGGTCTGAGGGCGTACTCGAAAGAAGAGTGTCAATTTGAATATCGTACGTCCAACTTACAAGGTCAGATTGTATTGCGTGCAATATTCAAGTGTGAAGCGGGTGATACAAACAAGATGAGGGGAACCCGAAGTGAGATTCTGGCCAAGAGGAATGCTAGTCAACCAGTTCAATGGCCTAACTCTGGGAGCATATTTAAAAACCCTAAGTCTGGGTATGCCGCGAAGTATCTAGAAGAGGCAGGACTTAAAGGATATAAGGTTGGGGGGGCAGAGATATCAAATAAGCATGCAAATTTCATCATTAATACTGGATCGGCACGTACTCAAGATGTTATTGAGCTAATTAAGCATGCACGTAGAACCGTTTCTGATAAGTATGGTGTCCTACTAGAGCCAGAGGTAAAATACCTTGGCTCTAAAGGTGAAATCGTTGAGGGCGAGGTGTAAAATATGCTGATGCGTAGATTTCAAAGATACGTATTTCTGTTTGTAATCCTCCTCATATTGGTCGTAGGAGGATGGTTCTCGATGAGCAAGCCAGCCGATAGCACAAAGAATATATCCATTGTGGGCTGTCAAATGTTGAACGAATCTATACTCAAGGCACAAATCGATTCGGCATTCCAAGGCAATGAGGAGCATATAGCAGAACGTATTCGCGAGTTTGTTGAGCAAAACCACATTGTGGATAGAGTGATTGTAAAGGAAGAGCACTTCAATGATATAGTAGTCGAAATCCATGAGAGAAAGCCGGTCGCGACTGTAACATCAGCTTCTGGAAAGGTCCTTGTTGATCGCTTGGGTAAACCGATTTCGAATGAGATACGTGGTGCTATGAAGACACTTCCAAAGATCGTTTTATCAGAAGAGGGCAACGTATCTAAGAAATCGTCGCAGCGTGACACGAAGTTACTTGCAACACTGCTTCATGAACTTCATACGCAGCATAGACAGATCTATGACGTCATATCGGAGGTGGTCCAATACCGATCATCATCATGGATGATTTATCGTTGCGACTTCCAGCACCCGATTATTGTGGCTCCCACAAAGAAGAACATACATTCTCTTGTGAATACTCTCTCTTTACTGCAGAGTTCTCCGCATGGAGATGAAAGTGAGACCGATATCGAATACATAGATCTTCGCTTCGAGAATCAGGTCATTTATGGTAAAAACCAAGAATCAGTTGTAAATAGTCCCCGGAGAAGTTAAATGTCGGACAGAATATACGTTGGGTTAGACATTGGTACGACCAAAGTATGTGTCATTGTAGCAGCCGTCAATCAAGATGGTTTAGTGAATATTCTAGGCGTCGGCAGAGCTGATAACGAGGGTATGAACCGCGGGACTGTTACACATATTGACAAAACTGTCCGATCGATAAAAACTGCCGTACAGGAAGCAGAGACACAAGCGGGCACCACTATAAGAGCCGTGAACATCGGTATCGCAGGGGACCATATTCAGAGCTTTCAAAGCCGCGGAGTAGTTGCGATCAGCAACTCCGACAATGAAATAACGCGCCGTGATGTTGAACGTCTTCTTACGGATACGAAGAAGGTTGCCCTGCCATCTGATCGACGGATAATACATGTTATTCCGCAGGAGTTTATTGTCGATGGTCAGGACGGTATTTACGATCCTGTGGGAATGTCCGGCATTCGCATGGAAGCAAACGTCCACATAATTACTGGCTCTGTTACAGCAACACAAACACTCTATAAATGTGTTGAGCGAGCCGGGTTGGAAGTAAACGACCTTGTATTAGAACCACTGGCTTCCAGCTACTCAGTGCTAAATGAAGAGGAAAAAGAAGTCGGTATCGTCTTGGTGGATATCGGTGGTGGAACCACGGATGTTGCAATTTTCGAAGACAAGACGATCAGGCACACTTCCGTATTGGCAATCGCAGGTAAGAAAGTGACCGAAGATATTCGTAAAGGACTCGGTATTCTTAATGAGGATGCTGAGAAGCTCAAAAGAGAACATGGTTGTGCATTCTTGCCCGAAATCGTGAATGATACACCAATCACACTACGTGGTATCGGTGGCAGGAAACCGATGGAGATATCTAAAAGCCTTCTGTGTCAGATTATCCAACCTCGTATGGAGGAAATATTTGAGATTGTGGGGCTGGAGATTAAACGATCCGGCTATAGCAGGCATCTCCACTCTGGCATAGTCCTGACTGGCGGAGGTTCGCTCATAACGGGTACAACTTCGTTAGCAAGAGAAGTACTTGGAATGCCTGTTAAGCTCGGTCTGCCTGACGGCTTTTCTGGTGGTCTCAACACAGAAGTAGAAAATCCGATATACAGCACAGGCATCGGATTGATCATGCACGGAATGAAGTACCAGGCTTCGGTATTGTCGAAGGAGTACAATTCGAAGTTCGGCGGAAACATCTTCAAGAAGATGATCGACTGGTTCAATGATCTTTGATAATAACGTTTGAAACTATACACGCTCAAAACCGAGGAGGGTTTATGGCTATTGTTTTTGACAGCACACTCGATCAGCGCGCGAGTATTCGCGTCGTTGGAGTAGGTGGCGGCGGCGGAAATTCCGTCGAGGACATGATCGCACGAGGTATTAACAATGTGGATTTCATTGTTGTTAATACAGACGTTCAGGCACTCGAGAGAAGCAATGCACAGTATAAAGTGCAGGCTGGAAAGAATCTTACGCGCGGCCTAGGTGCCGGCGCAGATCCGTCGGTCGGGTACCGCGCTGTGGAAGAAGACAAGGAGGAGATTGCAGCCTCTCTATCCGGCAGCGATATGGTATTCGTCACCGCAGGTATGGGCGGCGGCACCGGTACCGGCGGGGCGCCTGTAGTTGCTAATATAGCAAAAGGAACAGGTTCACTCGTCGTAGGTATTGTGACGAAGCCGTTCCACTTCGAAGGTCGCCGGCGAATGGCCCAAGCAGAAGAGGGGATTGAAGAGCTGCGTAAACATGTAGATACCCTCATCGTTATCCCAAACCAAAAACTCCTGTCGCTGGTAGATAAGAATACTCCAGTAACAGACGCCTTTGGTATAGCCAACCAAGTGTTGTTTAACGCAACGCGTGGTATTGCTGAAATAATTACCGTCCCAGGATTGGTTAATGTCGATTTTGCAGATGTCCGGACCACAATGCGCGACATGGGCGATGCATTAATGGGTAGCGGAATTGCGAAGGGCGATAATCGCGCAGTCGAAGCAGCTCATCAGGCGATATCCAGTCCTTTATTGGACGGTGTATCAATAGGCGGAGCGCAAGGCGTTTTAATTAACGTCACAGGAAGCTCTGAACTATCGATGCTGGAGATCGATGAGGCAAGTTCGATAATCATTGAAGCTGCTGGCGAGGACGCCAACGTGATTTTCGGAGCCGTTGTCGATGAGACAATGGAGGATGAGGTCATGGTGACAGTGATTGCGACGGGGTTCAATAAGCGGAACGCTGCGATATCACGGAATCAGATTGGGCAAAGACAGCCCAGTACGAGCTCCAAGATCAATCATATACCCACGGGCGTGAATGATCTTAAGGACCTTGATATGCCTGCGTTCATGCGAAAAGGTACCTTGACGCTTACGCAAAACGAAAGCGAAGACGATCAGCATGATGACGCTGGCCAGGAGGAAAGAAGCAAAAGCGACCGTCCGGCATTCTTGCGTAAAATTATGGACTAATCCCCAGCCCGAAAACAAGGGCAAACAAGAGTAAATGAAAAGTCGTCATATGTGGCCTGTACGGCCTGTATATGACGATTTTTCTGTATTTGGTCGTATCATCTTTGGATGATGCTTTCTGATGATTTGTTGCACAAATGTTGCACGATCGAAAAACGTGCAACAATTGTTGCATGTTTCACCTGTTTTCCTATATTTGGTACATAGCTGATTCTCACAGGTCATATTGGCATGGAGCAGGAGGACTGAATGAAGGTGACATTAAGAGAGCGGACAGTGAAATCTGGAAGGACACAACTCTACTTCGATATCTACTATGGCGATGGAAAGAGGAAAACGAAGGCATTCGGGACACTATCCGGCAATAGACAGCAAGACAAAGAAGCAAGGCGGATCGCAGGTGCAGCTCGTTCAAAGCTCGAAATAGAATTATTGAATGAATCGCATGGCTTCCACAAACCTTTCCAGTTAGAGCGCAACTTCTTCGAATTCTTCGATCAAGTCATGGACAATAAAAAGGGGAACTATGGATGCTGGAAATCGACTCGCTTTCACCTAGTAAATTTTGTCGGTAAGGAGAGCCTTCATTTTAAAACTATCACGCCTCAATGGTTAGAGTCCCTCAAATCTTATCTCTTATCACAAGTAGCTCCAAATACAGCAAGAGGGTACTACGCTGCGGTACGCGAAACTCTCAAGCGGGCAGTTCGTGAGGAAATAATCCCTGACAATCCGAGCGACAAGATCGACAACATCAAACCGCGTAACTCATATCGCCCTTATCTGACTCTCGAAGAATTAAACGAACTAGCGGTAGCGCCATGTGGTGATCCAGAAGTAGAACGAGCATTTCTTTTTTCTTGTCTCACTGGATTGAGGTTGGGAGACGTCAGGCGTCTGCAATGGAAGCACGTTCACATGAACAAGATCGAAATAGTTCAGAAAAAGACCTCCGAACCGATCTACCTATCGTTAAACGATCAGGCCATTGAATTACTCGGTCAACGAGGTGACAATGAAGAGCGGATATTCGCCATACCGAGCGATTCACATCTATCTTTAATCATGCGGACCTGGGCCTCCGGTACGGGCATAAACAAAAAGATTACATTTCACACTGCGAGACACACATTTGCCACTCTTGCTCTAACTAATGGAGTGGAGATTTATACGGTTTCCAAACTCTTAGGCCATTCCAGACTTGAGACCACTCAAGTGTATGCGAAGATTATCGACGCGAAGAAGGAGGACGCTGTCAAGATGTTACCTAAGATCAAGGTGAAGTGAAACGTGTTTCTATTTACCTGCTACACAGGATTGAGGATTGGAGTTGTGCGCTCGTTAACATGGAATATGGTGTACGGGAATCAGATCGAGATAGCTCAGGAGAATCCAAAGGACCCAGTATATTTACCACTTTCCGACACAGCGCGTACGTATATGGGCAAACCAGGAATGGACGACAATCCAGTTTTTATATTACTTAGTAATTCGCACTTATCGGTAATTTTAAAAACGTGGAGTTCGCCAGTTGGAATGAAGAAGAAGGTGACCTTCCATGTAGCTCGTCACACGTTTGCAACACTGGCTCTCTCAAGCGGTGCTGATATATACACAGTCTCCAAGCTACTCGTTCATTCAAGACTCGAAACGATACAAGTATATACGAAGATCATTGACTATAATAAAGTCGAAACGGTAAATATGTTGCCTGATATTGGGATAGGTTAACTAAATGAGGGTATGATAGCTATGAATGGATTACCAGATGATTATTATCACGAAGATCAGTTTCGAGGACACTGCAACAAACTGATGGATTCACTGCGACAAGAGTATAAGGAAGAGCTTGACAAAGTAGGTTCATCTGAAATAACGCCCGAACGCGCTGGAGATATTTTTAGGGTAGCCTGGGAGAAGTTCGACAATGAAATGACTCCTTTCTTGTTTTATCGCGCTATCACTGTACCAAAGAATGTGATGAGACATCTTAATATTGACGATCAGGAACTTTCTGATAGTAGATATGCAGCATTATATAAGTCAAAACAATGGTGGGATGCCGTTGAAGAAATTTCAATAAATTCAATCCCCCCACCTGGTTCTTTAATAGACCTAATCGCACAACCATTGCAGTTGTTTTCAAATGTAGAAAAAATCCAATACGTCGATTATGTTAAAACCATAGTGGTTCAGAGGTACTTGGTAGGTGTGGGTAGTTTACAAGATATGTACATGAAAGGGGCCGTTATTGATCCATTTCCTGAATTGATCGATTGGATCAAAGTCAATGCCAAATATTGGTCCAGATACTCGGAGACTAAATCATCTAACACTGTCTACTCTTATGGTCATTACATCGAGAATGAGTCTGGACGTCGGTTGTTCAACTGGACCGCTAAATTAGTCCAATTGGCAAAGGTTCTAGTGGCAATAAAGTATGAAGATGGTTCTGAGTTTGTCTCGGCCTCTTCCGGAGAACTTGCGAGATTGGCAGAAGTCCGCATCCTCTACCATGGTGATAAGATCAAGGCAAATTCTCTTGAGACATCTATTAAGCGGGTTTTTGATGGATACGAGTCCCCATCTGCCATCCCAGATGGTGCCGTAGTAGTCATCAAACAAATTTTGCTAAACAGCAACAAATCTTAATCCCAACAAAATTGGGAACAATATTGGTGTAGTTGCTGACCTACATTTCCTGCAAGCAAATCATAAGCATGAACAATGCAGGAAGACATCTCTCATGGAAAACCAACTCAACTCACGGCTCAATGCCATTGAGGAGAAGCTTGAGGACCTCTCAGCATCACAACGAGACGTGCTGACCTTCCAACAAGCGGCTAAATACCTCGATTTCAGTCCTTCTTTCTTGTACAAACTCACCTCCCAAGGTAGAATCCCGCATAGTAAGCCGAATGGCAAGCGTATCTACTTCGATCGCCGGGAGCTAGATCGCTGGTTGCTGCAAAATCCCGTGAAAACGCAGGACGAGATTGAGGCAGATGCACTTTCCTTCACAAAGTCGGGGAAGCGGAGCTAGTATCCTGTGTCCCTTTATTAATAAGTGGGACAAGGATACAGTTTCTGTATCCGTACTCGTGTACGATACAGTCAAAATAGTGCACTCCAATGGTGAGTACGAGGAGATTCCTGGGCGACTAACAGGCGTTGTAAATCGTCGTGATCAATACGATAAGCTACTCTCCTCCATAGGGAATCTAGTCAACCTGGACGTCCGCGTTACTGACAAGCACTGTACTATTCGAGGCTCACTCAGCAGGTTCTATCACGGAAGCAATCTTTACATTCTATCCAGGCAGGAAACAAAGGCCGCGATTGAGCAGATATCTGCACTCCTGGGTCTCGATATCAGTTATGCCAAATTAACGCGCATTGATGTCGCATCAAATCTCATCATGGATCATCCTGTCTCGAGTTACCTCAAGCTTCTTCAATCCATCCCCCGTTACAAGAAGTCGCTCATAGGCCTACCTGAAAGTCCTAGTCTCTACTTTTCTACCACTCAAAGAAAGCTGCTTTTTTACGATAAAATCCATGAACTCAGGTCTAAAAGAGTATCTGTACCTGCTGAGTTCAGGGAAGCGAACCTGCTCCGATACGAACTTCGTTTCAATCGTCACCTGCCGCGGCAGTTCTCGGGAAAACGTGTGACGTGCGCTATGTTGTACGATGAAAGGTTTTACCAAAAGCTCGTTAGCCGTTGGCTTCAGGAGTACAAGAAGATTCGAAAAGCCCGGAAGCCGAAAGTTGGACACAGGGATATCACCGATTGTCGTGTGTTGAATTCATACCTGGCGACGATTGGATTGGAGAAAGTTGGCGCTGACACGATGCTTGATGATCTTTCTATTCGGCGCAGTAGTGGCCATATCGGCAAAACGCAGCACTCCCGCCTCAAGTCGAAGATATCGGCTCTCAGGTCGAATGAGGCCCACACAGTAGAGCACGAGCTTGCAAGAGAACTCGATGAGAAAATGCAAGCAGCAGCAGACTACCTGCATTCGCAGGCGTGAGGTACCTAATTTCGATGACGAACGTTTGCTGGGACTCAAAAACCGCGCGACAACTGACTTCTCGTTGCAATCCCAACATTTTTCGATTGAGGACGAGATTGCATTCAAAGTTAGGTTCTTGTAGGTTCTCTCTCTCAGCCCTTGCAATCGACATTACATCCGTAACTGGGGCTGGGATGACAGTTTACGCATACAATTCTCCACAGTTAAATTGCCCGCCACTGTAGGCGTATACATCATCACAGTTGCATGATTGCAGGCTGTGATAAGTAGCTACTCCATTCGGGTGTCATTCGGCTCCCCACGTTTCTTGAAAGATGTGTCGTTTCGCCCGTTTATCCTCTTTGGCATTCAATGCGATACTACAAGCTGTCGTCTTCCCCTCCTGGCTCAGTACTCCAATTGCGATACCCCGACCGCGATATCGATTCGGGACTGTGATCGTTCCCTCTTGTACCGATGGTTCGTTTTTTACGTGCCAAGTGTCACAGATATAGGCTCCCAGTTCTCTTATTATAAGGAGACCTTGTCTCTTATTTAGCCACTTCCGATCTTGAATTGCTCTCACTCCATCAACAGTTCTCAATGCTCTATGAACTACAATCTACTCGATGAACCCTGGATCCCCGTGCTATTTAGGGACGGGCGCTATGAGCGTCTCGGGATTACCGATACACTCACCAGGGCACATGAAATACGGCAGGTAGCCGCCAGCAACCCAATGGACCGTGTTGCGGTCCTGCGGTTTCTGCTTGCACTACTCTACTGGTGCAAGGGCAATCCGCCTCGTGATGCCCAGACACAGCTACATGAACCGCTTCCATCAACCTGGTTCACAGCACTTACAGCACATCGAGGTGTGTTTGAGTTGTTTGGCAGCGGTAAACGTTTCTACCAATATGGCGGGCTAGGAAAGAAGAAACCGTTATCCGTGAACTCACTCATCCATGAGGTACCGACAGGGACGAATATTAACCATTTCCGGCACTCGATCGACGGTGAAGACGGCCTCTGCCCCGCTTGCTGTGCTTTAGGACTCATCCGCCTGCCACTATTCACAACCCAGGGAGGTCAGGGTAAAAGGCCCGGAGTGAATTTCAAACCCCCAATCTATCTCATCCCGGCTGGCGATAATCTGGCTGAGACGTTGCGCTTATCCTGGATGCAGATTAAGAACCTCGGTGCCCCAATATGGAATCGAGACACCTACCACATCCCGATAGACGGTGAAATCTTGTTTTTGGAGGCGCTGACTGCACTCCCACGCAGGGTGTGGCTTCGCAATCCGGATATCGAAGACCGGTGCATCTCATGCGGTAGATTCACGGACCTTGTTAGGGAATGCGATTTCGAAGGCGCCCCGAAAAGGGAGCTACCTAATAGCTGGCAGGACCCGCACGTTGTGTATTTCCTCAATGAGGATGAGATCCGCTCAGCGCGTGCAGATAATACTATGAAGCCTGGTGGGTTCAGGACCGACCGTCCCTGGTCGAGGCTCATGGAGCGCTTTCTTGGTGCAGAATCCCTTGCCTCCAGAGATACCGATACTCGCTTCCTGATCGTCGGCTTCGCATCTGATCAGACGAAATACATCGACGCTTGGGAACGTACATTCACACTACCTGCCAACACCAACAGGATAGCAGCATCCGATGCGATAGACAGATGGTCGGCTGCCGGCGCAAGAATGCCGTGGCGGATAAAACATCCATCCCCACAGCGCAAACCATCATCGAACGAAAAGGCTATAATTGGCTCCATCCGGCCGCATATAGAACACACAATTTCCTCGAACCTGACAGAGCTTGTTACTTGGGATGACGAATCCTGGAACGAGGCATCCATGGAGTACCGCAAGCTGATGGAGGGAGTTGCTGAATCACTATCCCCAGGTTACAGTACCGCTGCCGTTCGGCGCCGGGGATACCTGTCTCGCGTATTACCTGATTTGAGCCAGAAACAGAACGACGTTTCAGAGACCGAACCGGAGGATGAGGAAGATGCAGATTCTTGAACTTGAAACTCGAGGCACTACGGGATTCGTCGGAAAACTTACGGCCCTAAAGGAGGGCGATCTTGCCGTACTTCGCGGATTGGCAAATCAGCCGCTTGACACGAGCCTGGAAGGATTTGATCTCTTTACCGGATTATGGTGGGGGTTGCGGCAGGCGGATAAATGGACCCCAGGCCGAGAGGTATCGTGGCTGGCATGTAAACTCTATGCGCAGAACCCACAACCTCAGCAAGACGGAGCGGCACTCCCATTCCTTCTGCGCCAATATATGATGAGTCAATATGGAAATGATTTGGATGGGAGAGACCGGTTCTCGCAGAAATTGGACCGTCTACTCGCATCCTCGTTTGCAGAACTGGAATCCCAATTAACATGGGCAATCCGACTCGTACGCAGGGACGAACCAAAAGCGAAAAAAAACCCAGAGAGCAATGTCGGCGATCCCCGGGGTTTCGATTGGGTACATCTCATCAACAGCCTTTCTCACTGGGATAGAAGCACTACACGCACTAAATGGGCAGAACAATTTCTCAATATTCATACCGGAGTATAGCTATGTACATCACAATCCACATGATCCAAAATCACAGTCCGGCAAATCTCAATAGGGACGATCTCGGTGCCCCCAAGACCTGCTACTTCGGTGGTGCTTTGCGGTCTCGCATATCGAGTCAGTGTTTGAAACGCAGCATCCGGCTCAGCAGTGAATTCCGCGACTTGCTTGGTGGTATACGGACGCGCAGGCTGGCCGATATGCTTGTACAAGAAATTGAAGAAGCAGACATGAAGTCCGGCACCCGCAAAAAAGCCGTGAAGGTTCTAAAAAAATGCGGATTCGATACAAAAGAAAAAGCAGGCGAGGAGGGGCATGATCATACAGAGATGCTGATTTACACAACTCGCAATGCAATCCGGGAAATGGCGGAGATCCTCAAAAACGCGAACGGCGAGAGCGATGATGAGTTAGCAAAGAAATTCGGCGAGCTTATAGCCGAGAGGACAGCGGTTCCCGATATGGCACTGAGTGGAAGAATGCTCGAGCCTGGCAAGGCTGGCAAAGAAGTCTGGAAAAACAGGAACACAACAGTTGAAGCGGCTCTCCAGGTGGCGCATGCCCTCTCAACACATGAAGCGCGTCCGGAAGTAGACTATTACGTGGCAGCTGACGATGTGCGCGAACACGCCGAGGATGCGGGTGCTGGCTATGTTGACGAGGCCATGTACAACTCGGCATGCTTCTACAAGTACTTCTCCATTAACTGGGAGCAATTGGTGGGCAATCTGCAGGATAAGAAGGAACTCGCTGCGCATACAGTGGGCACATTCATTCTGGGTGCAGCCTTTGCGAATCCGAGCGGCAAGCAAAACAGCTTCGCAGCACACAATTTGCCGGATGGTATCGTGGTCGAACTCCGCAAGTCCCCCGTGAGCTACGCAAATGCCTTTGCACGGCCAGTTGAGAGCCGTGGTGAGCGAGGCGTCATTGAACAGAGTATTGCGCAGCTGGGGAGCTATATGAACGATCTGGATGCAGGATACGGAGGACCGGAGCATCGGTTGTGGTTCTCTCCGAATGGCCGGCATACATTGAATGAAGGCGAGTCTTCATTCCAGAGTGAAGCGCTACGCTCCATTGACGATCTTATCACCACTACGCTTACTAGACTGGGCTTCGAATGGGAAAAAGTACGTCAAGTGAAGGTCGATGCTGACGCGCTAAAGGCTGAATTATGAGTAGGCACACACTTTTTCTCAGACTGGAAGGACCGCTCCAGGCGTGGGGTGGCCACGAAGCGAAATTCGTCATACGCAGGTGTGCAGAAGCTCCCACAAAATCAGCCATCATTGGGATGCTGCTTGCTGCCAAGGGTATCGACCGGAGCAAAGCAGTAGAGGAAAATTGGCTATCTGAGCTATCACAGCTCTCGATGGGTGTGAGGATCGATAGACCTGGTGTGCGCTGGTGGGATTATCACACGGTTGGAGCAGATATAGGTACCCACTCTGCGCAGGGCAAGGTGAAACGGACCGCCGCTACAGGTGAGATCGAGACGTTTGTATCCCGAAGGGAATACCTCTGCGACGCGAGCTTTCTCGTTGCTCTGCAGGGTGATGCAGATCTTATGGAAAAACTCGCTACTGCGCTGGCTAATCCTGAATGGACGCCCTTTCTCGGGCGTAAATCCTGTCCACCAAGTGTACCGCTCCTAATGCGTGACAAAAACCCCTCTGAGCACGACTCACTCGAAGCAGCACTCCGTTCTCTGCCTTGGCAACCACGCATGCAGGGAGACAAGACACCGGATTCTTTGCATTGCATACTGGACTGGAAACCATCCGAGAATGAACCAAACGCACCGCCTGATGCAGAAATCTGGTACGATATACCTCTCAGCTTCGATCCGCCTTCACATGCTCCACGGTTCATAGAGCGAATAGAGCTCGCTGTTGGAGGTCAGGACGGTGTCCCGGTTGCAGGTGTTCCGCTGGTGAGCAAAACACCCTCTCCCCCCCGACCGCGTGCAGACTACAGGAATTCAGAGTACCAGACTGCCAGGCAGAACCGACTTGCACACGACCAATATCTCTGTGTGTTTTGCAAGTCACCTGCAAATACCGTCCAACACATCACGTATAGGAATGCCGGTGGCGCCGAACAGCAGGAGGACCTGCGTGCCCTTTGCCGCCTATGCCATGATGCAGTAACGATGATCGAGTACGGAGAAGGTATGGGTATGGATCGTGTGGACCCGAAAGACCCGAGATGGAGGAAGCAGATAATCGATAACCGAGCAAATATTGTTGAGCATCGTTCGCGTGAGAAAAAACGCCGCATGATGATCAAGGCAGACCCGGAGAGAGCAGCCAGATTCAAAGACGAAGAGGAGGACGACTGATGTACTATTCGTATCTCATCATCGACACTGGCGGCAACCCCGATAGACCGAGACCGGGACGGAACTGGATAAAAGATGTCTATGCCGTGCATCGCCGCCTATGTATGGGCTTCCCGTCTGATCAGAAACGCCAGTCCGACCCGCAATTCCTGGATGAGTTTGATATGGTTGGTTTTACATCGAACAGCCGTAGGCCGGACCTCCACAACGATACTCCTCGTGGGAAATCAAATCGTCCAAATTTCCTGTTCAGGATCGAAAACACGATCAGAGGTAACGAAACCCAGGCTGCAATCGTGGTTCGCTCTGAGAAGCCTCCAGACTGGGAATACGCATTTTGTAATGCTCGGACACTGCTCGCAAATGTTCCAATAATGGAGCCGCGTGTGTATAACCCCGAATTCAGGGTAGGGCAGAAACTTCAATACCGGATTCGCATGAATCTGAGTAAAAAAAGCAAGCTTGTCGCTGCTGAAAACGGCGAGAAGAATGAACTCTCTAAACCCAAACGAATGGCATTCACCTGGGAGCCTGACCGAAGCCGCGATGAGCAAATCCAGGACTGGTTTGTGATGAAGACAGCAGGGAAGGGGCTGAATGTTCTTTCCTGTGAAGTAGAACAAATTGGCTGGGTACGCGGCTGGAAGCCTGAAGCCCGGCAAAAGGTGAACGGCAATTTTGAGAAGCACAGGCATCGTCTGCAGTACCGATCTGCAATGCTAAACGGTACGCTGGAAGTGACCAATCCCGAGGAATTCCACACGGCACTTACTGCCGGTATCGGCTCTGCGAAAGCATTCGGCTTTGGCTTGCTCTCAGTGCGTGAAGTATAGCACGATGTTTCCCACACACTCGGGACGGTGCGCGTCCCGGCGATTTTTGACGTATTAGCTAACCATCTGGATCGACTCCGCGATTCTCCCCACGCCCGTGGGGCTGTACCTCCAAGTGAAGAGGTTCAACTTGAAGCGGTGAATTCTTCCCCACCCTTGTGGGGCCCTATCCCATTCTAAATTCAAAACAGGAAGTTCGACATGAAAGAACATGAAGTGCCTGTAATGCCGTTAAAATCCCGAATATCAACGTTCACCGTCGAGCGTGGTGCCGTTGAACGTGAAGGGACTGCTTTGATCGTCCAGGATGCAACAGGAGTACGGGCACAAGTGCCAGTAGGCGCAATCGCCGCACTCATGCTAGAGCCGGGTACGACGATTACCCATGAGGCAATCAAGCTATGTGCGGAACATAAAACACTCATTTTATGGACTGGTGAAGCTGGAGTACGTATCTATTCTGCAGGTCAAGAGGGAGCGGCACATACCTACCGTCTTCTACGGCAAGCCCGGCTTGCACTCAGCGAGAAATCCCAGCTTGCTGTTGCCAGAGAAATGTACAGGTTACGATTCCGTGAAGAAGCCCCGTTGAAGCGATCCATTGAGCAATTGCGAGGGATGGAGGGTGCGCGCGTTCGCAATCGCTATCGTGAGTTGAGTCTTGAGTATGGAATCGAATGGAACGGGAGAAACTACGACCGAAAAGACTGGTGGGCTGGAGATCCCATTAACCGCGCGATCTCAGCAGCGAATAGTTGCCTTTATGGAATTTGTCATGCCGCAATACTCATCGCGGGGTACAGTGCAGCCATCGGATTTGTTCACACTGGATACCCGCTAGCCTTTGTTCACGATATTGCTGATTTATACAAGATGGATATCGCCGTGCCCTTGGCATTCCGTCTCACCGCCGAGGATGAACATCATATCAGCGCAAAAGTGCGCCATGCACTCCGTGACGAGTTCCGCTCGACTGGATTGCTAGAAAAGCTCATCCCTCAAATCGAATCTGTTCTGAACGCAGGCGAGGAGGAAGGAACGCCACCTCCAGAGATAGCCGGCTCCCGAAGGGATGAAGACTTGGAGCCCGAGGATTTCCCATGGCTGCTCCACCTTGATCCCGAACAGCGATACGGTGGATATCCTCAAAGTGGTCAGGCGGGTAGTAATGCTCCAGATAAAGAGGTGTGAACATGGTAGTTTATTCGGTCGAATGCGCACCGCAGCGGCTTCGAGGTGTACTTTCACGTTACTGCCTGGAGATAAGGGCGGGACTGTTTGTTGGACGTCTAGACGCGCGAATGCGCGAGCTATTGTGGGAAAAGATCCTCGATCTTGCCAAAGAGGATACAAATGCGGTAATGATCTGGCGGACTCCGACCGAACAGGGTTACAGCATGCGCCAGTATGGCGAAGACGCCCGCAATTGCGTTGAGATGGATGGGATTTGGCTTATCGAATACGAGGGGGCAAGGTCCTGAGTAGCATTGTGCGCTACCAGCTCGTTCGTTGAGCAATTCTTTTGGAAAAATGGCGAATATGACGATATTTCAAGTATTCTCCCCACGCCCGTGGGGCTGTACCGTAATACTTGATGACGGGGTTGGTGCGGAGCTCATTCTCCCCACGCCCGTGGGGCTGTACCCTTCAAACCCCGCCGCCTGGCCCCGAAGGACGAATTCTCCCCACGCCCGTGGGGCTGTACCTCGTTATGCGGATACTTGCCGACGACTACGGTTATTCTCCCCACGCCCGTGGGGCTGTACCCTCATTGCTTAGCTCGATGGGCGATCTGCAGGCGATTCTCCCCACGCCCGTGGGGCTGTACCGACTTCGCTGAGCTTGCTGGAGCCACGATCTAAATTCTCCCCACGCCCGTGGGGCTGTACCGCAGAAGATCGAGACGCACGCGAAGGCCCTGGCATTCTCCCCACGCCCGTGGGGCTGTACCCAGCCCCCAGTGCTGGTACCAGAGCGAGCCGTCATTCTCCCCACGCCCGTGGGGCTGTACCCAACAGGAGTGATCATGCGCACGATACTCACAAATTCTCCCCACGCCCGTGGGGCTGTACCTTCCATCATCTGCACAGGAGGCGTATGAGATGCATTCTCCCCACGCCCGTGGGGCTGTACCCACGGAGGTACGAGATCGTGAGATATAGCATACATTCTCCCCACGCCCGTGGGGCTGTACCCTCTAAGCCATAGCGGATGTTCTTTGTTTATCAATTCTCCCCACGCCCGTGGGGCTGTACCCCACTTGCGCTATGAATTTCTCTGCATGGACCGATTCTCCCCACGCCCGTGGGGCTGTACCCGCAACTACAAACGGCTCACGCGCGAACTCAAAATTCTCCCCACGCCCGTGGGGCTGTACCGGAAAATCGAGGCGATGTCTCCGAGGACTATTCATTCTCCCCACGCCCGTGGGGCTGTACCTACGTGCAAGAGTTCGAGGATGAAAGCGGCAACATTCTCCCCACGCCCGTGGGGCTGTACCGGATTATAGGTGTTACGACTTCGCTGGCGGTCGATTCTCCCCACGCCCGTGGGGCTGTACCTTCGCTCCGCCGCCGTGATTCGATATAGCTTTTATTCTCCCCACGCCCGTGGGGCTGTACCCATTCGCGTATTGCTTTCGATATGCCCGCCGCTATTCTCCCCACGCCCGTGGGGCTGTACCCACA
>PABJ01000139.1 GCA_002699105.1 Ectothiorhodospiraceae bacterium
GACGTTGGCCTTCAGCGCCTCCTCGAGCTTGCCGAGATCGCCTTCGAGCTTGGTCTTCGTGCCCTCATCAAGCTTATCGCCGAATTCCTCAAGCTGCTTCTTCGTCTGGAAGACGAGGTTATCGGCCTGGTTGCGCGTATCGATCTCTTCCTTGCGCTTCTTGTCTTCGGCAGAATGCTGCTCGGCGTCGCGCTTCATCTTTTCGACTTCGTCGCTCGATAGACCCGAGCTGGATGTAATGCGGATGCTCTGTTCCTTGCTCGTGGCCTTGTCCTTCGCGCTCACGTTGAGGATACCGTTCGCATCGATATCGAAGCTCACCTCTACCTGCGGAACGCCGCGGGGCGCGGGCGGTATGCCGTCGAGATGGAACTTGCCGAGCGAGCGGTTATCCGCGGCCATGGGGCGCTCGCCCTGCAGCACGTGGATCTCGACCGAGGTCTGGTTATCGGATGCGGTGGAGAAGACCTCGCTCTTCTTCGTCGGGATCGTGGTGTTCGCCGGGATGAGCGTCGTGGAGACGCCGCCGAGCGTTTCGATACCGAGGGAAAGCGGGGTGACGTCGAGCAGAAGCACGTCCTGCACATCGCCGGAAAGTACGCCGCCCTGGATCGCTGCGCCGATTGCTACGACCTCATCGGGGTTGACGCCCTTGTGGGGTTCCTTCCCGAAGAGCTCCTGCACAGTCGCCTGCACGCGCGGGATGCGCGTGGAACCGCCGACGAGAATCACTTCGTCGATATCGTTCGGCGTCAGGCCTGCGTCTTCAAGCGCCTTTTTGCACGGATCGACGGTACGCTTCACGAGATCGTCCGTAAGCTGTTCGAACTTCGTGCGGGTGATCGTCGTGTTCATGTGCTTGGGACCGTCGGCCGTTGCCGTGATAAACGGCAGGTTGATATCGGTCTGCATCTGCGAGCTGAGTTCGATCTTCGCTTTCTCAGCGGCTTCGCGCAGGCGCTGGAGCGCCATGGCGTCTTTCCGCAGATCGATGCCTTCTTCCTTCTTGAATTCATCGGCAAGGTGATCGATCACGCGCTGATCGAAGTCGTCGCCGCCCAGGTGCGTATCGCCGTTGGTGGATTTCACTTCGAAGACGCCGTCGCCGAGCTCGAGGATCGAGATATCGAACGTACCGCCGCCAAGATCGTATACGGCGACCTTCTGCTGGCTCGTCTTCTTATCGAGGCCGTAGGCCAATGCGGCTGCGGTAGGCTCGTTGATAATGCGGCGGACGGTAAGTCCGGCAATCTCGCCGGCATCCTTGGTGGCCTGGCGCTGGGCGTCGTTAAAGTACGCGGGCACGGTAATCACCGCTTCCTTCACTTCGCTGCCGATGTATTCTTCGGCGGCCTTCTTCAACGATTGCAGCACCATCGCACTGATCTCGGGCGGGGAATAGATCTTCCCGTCGATATCCACGCGGGCACTGCCGTTATCGCCGGAGACAACCTTGTACGGCACTTCGTGAATTTCATGCTCCACCTCATTCTGGAAGCGGCCCATGAAGCGCTTGATCGAATACACAGTATTCTTCGGGTTTGTGACGGCCTGGCGCTTCGCGGCATTGCCGATGACGCGCTCGCCGTCCTTCTTAAATCCTACGACAGAGGGCGTTGTGCGACCTCCGTCTGCATTAGGGATGACGGTTGGCGTTGTGCCTTCCAGCACAGCGACAACGGAGTTCGTCGTTCCCAGGTCAATTCCAATGATCTTGCTCATAAAGCTACCTTGATTAATTCTTCAGTATTACGTGTTGTTTGCTTATTCAATTTCTACTGCCACTTCGTCCGAGGTGTCCGGCTGGATTTTGCGAAGCGTCACTTGGAGCACGCCTTCGCTGAACTTCGCCTGGATGTTTTCGCGGTCGACCTCGGCAGGGAGGTGGACATCGCGGGAGAATTCCCCGAACATCCGGGTGACATCCAGCGGTTTCAGCTGCTCGTATGCCTCCGGCAGAGGCTTCGTGCCGCTGATGTGGAGAACGTTCCCGCGCACTTTCACCGCGATGTTCTCTTTCGATATGGCAGGGAGTTCTGCGAACACCTGCACTGTGCTCTCGTCGTGTAAAACATCGACTCGCGGTGAGAATCCGCGTGCGAATTCGAAAGCGAAACTCTCGGGAAGCTCTTCAACGAATTTCTTCATGCGCTCGGAGATATACTCTAATTCCTTTTTCGGCTCGAACTTGAATTGTGGCATTTTGTCAGTCCTTTTCATAATAGTGGTTCAGTAGGTTAATGTTGCGAATACTATGCCAAACGCAATTATGGCCGATTTGTTGCGGTTTTCAGTCAAAATGCACGTATTCGGCACGAAAATCGACCACGTTGGCGCTATATCACCCACATTGATGACAAAATGACATGAAGATGTGTCGTATGCATCCTTAAAGTGCGCACACTCATTTTGTATAGAGATTTGTCGTACCAGTATGCTCGCTGATGTTGGTGTACGAGTACAATGGAGTTTCAAAGAGGTGTCGAAAACAGTAGATTGCAAGTTTCACCACGATTTCGACGACTAGCGTTACCACGTGCGAAACACAGGCCATACCGAACAACAGACCGCGATTCTGGTAGATCAGGATTTAATTCATTTTATCGCTGAGCCGTCCGAATTAAACGTTCCGGCGGAGGAAACTGTCTTTGATATTGCCCATGCGATTGCAGAGCATGATTGTGATGCGGGCACTGAAGTCAGGAAATGGGCAGCCTCGCTGGATCATTCGTCCATCAATTGGTTTGATGCATGGGGCGGTTCGTTCATGATTTCATTGTTCCGGCTGACTGCGCCGGAGCGTGCACTCATTTTTTTGCACGAAACCGGGGTCCTCAGGCACTACTTCCCTGAACTCTCCGAGATGGCAGGGGTCGATGAGAAGTCCGTGGAAAACGGCGACCAGGCGCGGAGCTACCAGCACAAAGATGTGTTTTATCATACGATGCAGGTTCTCCGGAATACATGCGCGGTGACCGAAAACATCTGGCTGCGGTTTGCTGCACTGTTGCACGATATCGCAAAACCGCAAACGAAGCGCTTCGATCCGGAGACAGGATGGACCTTTCACGGTCATGCGGAACTGGGTGCGCGTATGGTGAAGCGGATATTCCGGCGGCTGGAATACGGCAAAGAACCGCGGGTCTATGCACAGAAGCTCGTGGCGCTCCATCTCCGTCCGATGGCGCTGGTGGATGAAGGGGTGACCGACTCGGCTGTCCGGCGGCTGCTTACCGATGCGGGTGAGGAGATCGAAGATTTACTGACGCTTTGCCGCTGCGATATTACATCGAAGAACCCGAAGAAGGTGCGCAGGTACCTCGACAACTACGAACGGCTTGTCGATAAGATCCACGAAGTAATATATGCTGATAGACTGCGGGATTGGCAGCCCCCGATCGATGGGCAGGATATCATGAACGAACTAGGCATTAAGGAAGGCATACGCGTCGGGATTATGAAAGCGCGGGTTGAGGATGCGATCCTGGAAGGAACGGTAGCGAACACCCGCGAAGCAGCGCTGGAGTACATGCGTTCCATCAAGCAGGAAGTCATGGAAGGCGAGCCCGTAAAGCGGGGAACGCCCATGAAACAACGCCTGAAAAAGCTTCCCGATCACCTCGCGCAGTGAAACTTTTCTACAAAGCTTGCGTCACAAATAGGCAACAATACGGTTCCTTCCGCAGCTTCATGAGTATATTGAGTCAGAACAACACTATGAAACGTATTCGAATTTTCGTTCTCCTTTCCCTCCTGATACCGGCAGCAGGTTATGCCCAGCCCGGCAGTACGGGGGACCTCCTCACACTCGATGAATGTATTTCGGCGGGACTTGAGAACAACATTGAGATCATCAGAAATCAACTTGCCGTCATGCGCGCGGAATCGTTCCGGAAGGAAGCGTACGGCCAGTTTCTGCCGAACCTCAGCGCAACGGGCAGTTGGACGCGGTTCGATCGAGACAGGATTGTCGATATCGTGGATCTTCAGCGGATTGATGACCTGGGCATTCTGCAGATTAAATCGCGGAATTCATTCTCGCTCTCGGCAAGCTCAAGCTTGACGCTCTTCGATGGAATGGCGAACTTCAACACCGTCGATCAAACAGTGTTGGAAGTACAATCGGCAGAGCTTGCGTTGGCGCGCGCGAAGCAGAACTTCGTGTACAACGTTCAGCAGTCGTACTATAATGCATTGCGGCTGAAGCAGCTCGTCGTTGTGAACGACAGTAATTTGAGCCGTGCACAGCAGCAGCTCGCCCGCATAGAGCAGTTCAATGCTGTCGGCTCCGTCCCGCGCGCCGACGTTCTGCGCCAGCAAGTGGAAGTCGGACGGCAGGAACTACAGTACCAGCAGGCATTGAACAACTACGAAAACGCCGTCATCGATCTCCTCGATCTTATCGGAGATAATCCATCCAGAGCGGTAACGCTCGATGACGGGTTGGCCGCAGGCATGTTAGGCGAATCCGAAATCAATCAGTACCGGAACGCGCTCGGGACAGAGGATGAACTCTACGCCGAGGCCTTTATCAACAGGCTGGATCTCGCAAGCTCCGAGCTTCAGAAGGAATCGGCCGAAAAGGGTGTCGACATTGCTTTCTCGGGGTACTTGCCCTCGCTCACAGCAGGTGCAAGGTATTCATGGACGGACTACCAACTGAATCAGTTCATCGTCAAGGAAGGCGATTTTTCGTACGGGCTGACGCTTTCGATTCCGATCCTCTCGAACCTGCGTACGTCCGCATCGGTGCAACGTGCCGAGATCGCTGTGCGCGAGAACGAAGAATCGCACGCAGTCCTGCTGCGCTCGGTAAAAGCCGGCGTGAAGAAGGCCGTCAACTCTCTGGCCTACGCGGAAAAGAATGTGCTTATCTCCAAGCAGACCCTCCAATCGGCGAAAGAGGATCAGCGCATTGCCGCGGAACGCTACACCATCGGATCGGGCACGCTGCTTGAGTTGGTAACGGCGAACGCAAACCTGACTGCCGCTGAGAGCGATGTCGTGAATGCGACATTCGATTATCTCATCGCGCGTAAACTTCTCGATAATCAAATTGGAAACGAGCAATAGAGCGGATTATTCAATGGGCAAAACAAAGCAAAAGAATAAAAAGAAGATCATCGTCTTTTCGGCGATCGGAGCACTGGTAGTGATTCTGATCCTCGTCGTGATCTTCGGCAGCGGCAAGGAAGACGTTATCACCGTGCAGACCGAAAAGGTGAAGCGGATGACCATTACGCAGGTCGTTGAGGCGACCGGGAAGATCTACCCGGAGACCGAGGTAAAGATCAACGCGGAGGTCTCTGGCGAGATCATCCAACTGCCCGTTGAGGACGGCGACAGGATTACGAAGGGCCAATTGCTCGTGAAGATTAACCCCGACGCATATGTTGCCGAGACAGAACAGGCGCAGGCTTCGCTGAACTCGGCAAAAGCACGCGTGGAACAACGCCAGGCGGATTTGAAAGTCCTTGAGCGCGAATTGGAGCGCCAGAAGGAGCTCTTCCAGAAGGACCTCATTTCCGAATCCGATATCGAATCCATGCAGAATCAGTATGAGGTGGCCAAATCGAGTCTTGCTGCAGCGAAGTTCGATGTGCAGAACCAGGAAGCGTTCCTGAAGAACCGCAGGGAAAGCCTTCGTCGGACTTCAATATTTTCACCGATCGATGGGTACGTGACCCAGCTCATATCAAAAGAAGGAGAGCGCGTCTCGGGCTCCAGCTTTACGCAGGGCACCGAAATCATGACTGTGAGCGATCTCTCGTTGATGGAAGCGCGGGTAGAAGTGAACGAGAACGATGTCGTGCTTATCAGCATTGGGGATACAGCGCGTGTTGAGGTAGATGCCTACCCGGATAGCATCTTTGTAGCCGTCGTGCACCAGATCGCCAACACGGCCAGCACCCGCGGTCTTGGGACCCAGGAAGAGGTCACGAACTTCGAGGTCCGGTTGTTGTTGCTCACCAAATCGGTGCAGTTCCGTCCGGGTATGTCGTGCACCGCAAAGATCGAGACGGAAACCAAGCGCGATGTTATCGCTGTTCCGTTACAGAGCGTCACCACCCGCGAGGAAAAGGAAAAGAAAGGACGGCGTTTTGCGAAAGATGAAGGCGAAGATTCGTCTGAGGACACCGAAGAGCAAAATGGCATTGATGCGGTAAAGAAAAAGAAAGAAGATGCGCAGGAAGTCGTTTTCATCGTGGATGGAAACCTTGCCCGGAAGCGCATTGTGAAAACGGGCATATCTTCGGCCGAGTACATTGAGATTCAGGAAGGCCTGGATGAAGGCGCCAAAGTGGTGAAGGGCAGTTACCGCGCGATTAGCAGGGAGCTTGAGGACAGCACCGCGGTGAAGATTGATAATGAGGGCATGTTTGCGAAACGCTTCAAGAAGGAAGAGTGACCTATGGCGTTAATTCACATGGTTGATATCGTTAAGACCTACGACATGGGCGCGGAGCTCGTGCATGCTCTTAGCGGTGCAACCGTCGATATAAATGAAAATGAATACGTCGCTATCATGGGACCCAGCGGATCCGGTAAATCCACCCTCATGAACATTATCGGATGTCTCGATACACCCACGAGCGGACTATACACGTTCGGCGGCGAAAACGTCAGCGAGATGGACGATAACGAACTTGCCGATATCCGTAACCGGAAGATCGGGTTCGTGTTCCAGACATTTAACCTGCTGCCGCGTTCAACGGCGCTCCATAATGTCGAACTGCCGCTCGTCTATGCAGGGCTCTCTTCCCACGACCGCCGCGAACGCGCCGAGGAAGCGCTCGATGCCGTCGGGTTAGGCGACAGAATGACGCACAAACCGAACGAGCTATCCGGCGGCCAGCGGCAGCGCGTCGCAATTGCACGGGCTCTCGTCAATGATCCTTCTATAATTCTGGCCGACGAACCGACGGGAAACCTCGATTCCAAGACCGGCATCGAGATCATGCAGTTATTCCACGAACTGCACAGGCGGGGTAACACGATGATTCTCGTCACGCACGAAGAAGACATCGCCGCACATGCGCACAGGATCGTCCGTCTCTTCGACGGTAAGATTGTTGCCGACGAGAAAGTTGATAATCCAACGACATACGAGGCGGCGACGGTCTGATGGGATTCAAATTCTATGAAATAAAGGAAGGCCTGATCATCGCGTTTCGCGCAATTGCCGCGAACAAAATGCGTTCATCGCTAACAACGCTCGGTATCGTTATCGGGATTGTTGTCGTCACGCTGATGGCTACCGTCATAGAAGGATTGGATATTGCGCTCCAGAAGCAGATCAAGGGCCTCGGTGCCGATGTCTACTACATCAGCAAGTACGATTGGTTTGGCGGCGAGTGGTGGAAAGCGCGCAACCGCAAGGATATCACCTACGAAGAAGCCGAGCGCATGAAGGAGAAGTTCACCATCGCCGAAGCGGTTGTTCCGACGGTATCGGATTGGCGCGAGCCGATGGAATACAAGAACCGCTCGATTTACGGCAACGTGCTCGGCACGACGCATGAGTATACGATTACGTCCGGTGTGCTGCCGGAGCAGGGGAGGTTCTTTACCGAGCTGGAAGCCAACGCAGGCCGCCCCGTCTGCGTGATCGGGTACAAGGTTGCACAGCATTTATTCCCGAACGAGGACCCGCTCGGTAAGCAGATCAAGATAGAAGGGAAGAGTTACCGCGTTATTGGCACGCTCGAAGAAGAAGGGGATTTCCTCGGCTCGGATTTCTTCAGCTCCGATACGCAGGCATTTATTCCGATCGAAAACTTCTTCAAGAACTTCGGCACGCAGCGCAGCATCACCGTGAATGTGAAGATGGGCGATATCGGGAATAAGGACCTCGCAAAGGAGGAAATGATCGGCGCTTTCCGCACGGTGCGCGGCGTACCGCCAGGCGAAGAAAATGATTTCGGCGTCAACACGCAGGATTTCCTAAAGGAAACCTTCGATAGCGTCGTAGGGACGATTGGTATCGTCGGTTTTGTCATCACTTCGCTATCGCTCCTCGTGGGCGGGGTGGGGATTATGAATATCATGTTCGTCTCCGTGAAGGAGCGCACGAAGGAGATCGGCACGCGCAAAGCACTGGGAGCAAAGCGCCGGACGATCCTCGTCCAATTCCTCATCGAGGCCGCCACTATATGCTTACTCGGCGGACTCATAGGGATTGGTCTGTCCTATCCGCTCAGTTTGATTATCGATCAGGTGCTCCCGTCTGTGATGCCGATATGGGTTGTGTTTGTGAGCCTCACGATCTCGATGCTTGTTGGCCTGCTATCCGGCATCATCCCGGCCTACAGCGCAGCAAAGCTTGACCCTGTCGACGCCCTCCGCTACGAATAGCGACAGCCCACAACCTCTTTATACGAAAACAGCCCGGCATTTGCCGAGCTGTTGGCCGGAGTACATCCGGAAGGGAAGGAGTATACTAGTTTTGCAGTGTGCCCAAAGAAACGCTAGAATCCTCCGAAGGTCAGTCCGAAGTTGATACTGACGCCGCTAAGATCGCTGCTTTCGAAATCGTATTCATGTACCTGTCTACCGAACTGGTACTGAATCACGTCGTTGTTTTCCTCATTGCCGATCATCACCCGCAGAGAAGCCCCGAAGTTCAGGCGCATCCATTCGAAGATGTTGATTTCGATATTGGCGCCGGGTTCCAGGATCAGGAAACTCAGATTCTGAAATTCGATGATGCCTTCAGGGTCTTCGAACGAATATTCGCCATATCCCAGCAGTGCATCCAGAGTGACATGCACAATCTCATCTGTCGCGACGATATAGCCGAGATTCAGTCCGCCGTATTCGAGATTGAGGTACGGCGACCTATCGCCGGCACGGAAGGCCGCAGGGACACCATCGTCAATTTTCATGAAATAGGCGCCGCCAAGCCAGAAACCCCGGTTCAGCAATAACACGCCACGGAATCCGGCGATCCAGGCGCCCTCACCGTCTATGCTTGCGTACCGAATTTCGGTTTTTGAGAACCCACCGACTTTGTGTACTGCACCATCCATTGCGTATTGCGTACGTTCCGGCTGTGCCCAAGCAGTCGTCGCGATAAGGAGAATAAAAAGTGTGATACAAGTCTTCATGATAAATATTGCTCCAGTCGGTTACTGATCGTCGCCTGTGTCGGTAGTGTCGGAAGTGTCGTCGTAGAACTGCGCGGGGAATACCGTCTTGAAGATACCTTCGGTTTCCGTGCCTGCATAGACGAAACCGTCTCTATCGATAGCAAGGCAGCGGACCCATCGGTCGTACAAGGCGGCATTTGCCTGCCCGAAAGTCGTTCCTCCTGCAGGCATATGATAGACGCCATGCTTGTAGAGGGACAAGAACATACCACCGGTCGGTGCAATGGCTATATCCACAACGGCTTCCTTCACGCCAGGATCATTCCAAAGATATTGGAATCCATCTGGTCCCCACGAATAGAGTTCTCCATTGTCTGTCCCGAATAGCGCAGCACCCCCGCTGTCGGACTTTGCGATTGTAATTTGATTGAAGAAGTCTAGCGTTACCGTCCAATAGGGAGAACCTTGGAACGAAGAACCTCTGTACATGCCTTCGCGCATGGTCCCCGCATACAGTTCGTTTGATAGCGAGTAGGCGAGGGTCGTGATGCCATTGATCGATGGCGCGCCAAAGGTCAGATACCAGGTTTCTCCGTAGTCGCTGCTATAGTATATCCCTTCGGCGCTTCTTGCGATGAAGAGCTCCTGAAGTGGACTCGTGACGATACCTGAAATATGGTTGATCAGATCCGTGTTCGATGTATCGGGAGGGGAAATATCAACCCATGTCGTACCGTTATTTGTAGAACGGTATACATGTCCGTGATAGGTACCCGCATAGAGATATCCCGTCAGAGAATCGTGGTGCAGCTCTGTGAAATGGCTGTCATCGAACGTCGTGAAATCCAGTTTTTCCCAGAGACCTGGCGCTGTTTGTTCGTATTGCGCTATGCCCTTGCCGTATTCAGCAACGAACATCTCGTTATCCGCATTGAATACAATGCCGACAACCGGGACATGCTGTTCGGAGGGAATAGCCTGTCGCCAGAAATCGACGAGCGAGATGTCTGGCTGAAGCGGCGCAGTGTCGCAGCCGTGAAAAACGAGTGTTGCAAGGAGCAACACGAATGCGACGATAATCTTGCCAGGTGTAGGGACACCGGCACCCGCTGTCCGGGAAATATCATTCGCATGTTTTGTGGATACGGTAATCATAGCGTGTTTTTCTATGGTAACAGTACGTTTTCTCTCAGATAAAGCTGATGTGGTATTGGGCTCAAATCTCGCGATACAGCCGAAATTCGATCTTCGTAAAATATGCTGCATCATTGTAACTGGAACCAATATAGGACTGATGCATGAAGCGCAACACGAAATAATTCATGCAAATGTCAATTTTTTCAATCGATTGAGTGAAAACATTCGGTTGGCCGCGCCCAACTGGTGTATAGGCTTTGTAATTCAAAAAAAATCAATATCTTAGAGATACACTCCCTAGCACATAGACCAGAACTGCACCGAAGAACTGCTTCGGCCAATTCTGTTTTCTTCTATCCGCACCTCTTGGAACTGCACTGTAGTTCCGCTCCAGAGTCATTTCATGAATTCATCCTTGAGGAACATCATGAGTATTGGATATAAATGGACAATAACAAAGCTGTTCTGGGCAACAGCAGCGGTACTGCTTCTTGTCTACAACATGGTTGCAGGCGACGGCACTCCCACGAACGTCCAGCCGGTGAAGGCATTCACCTGCGCTCCCTACACACTTACTACGACGATTGCCAACTCCGAGTCCTTCCCGGTCGGCTTGCAGTCCGTATCGTTCAAGATCGAGCAACGGATAGGTTTCACCTGGTCGACAGTAGCAACGATACCAGGCACATTGGGGACAGTGCCTCCAAACGGAACGCTTGATGTATCATCGACGAGCCAGTTCACCTTTAATAACTCGGGCACGTACAGAGTGACGGTGAGCTTCGTTTCGCCGGACGATATCGATCCTTCCAACAACTCAAACGAAATTATCGTGAAGGTGTGCAAAGGGAATTCATGCCTGCTTACGAACAGCAACTTCCCCAATGCAGGCCAGACGGCAGACCCGAACAATGCCTATACGGGCGGCCACCATCACAAGCCGGGCCCGGATATCGTTCTGGGCGGCCCCATGCCGGTGTTTTTCGCCAGAAACTACGATGTGAACTATGTGAACGATGGGCTGCCAGTGCGAAGCCTGGGTCCGAATTGGTCTCATAACTTCGATTACTCGCTGCATCAGTACGAAGGCGGGTTCATCGAAGTGATTTGCGGGAACGGGATGTACATGGCGTTCGAAGAGATTGCCGCGGGTAGCTGGAGCCGCCTGGCGCCTGCCGATGTTCCGTACCAGCTTATCGAAGATGGAAGCGATTTCCTGCTTTCCGACCCGATCGCTTCTATTGTCTACGTGTTTAACACAGTGGGCTTGTTGACCCAGATCGACGACACACACGGGAACACGCTTGACCTGCTGTACAACCCATCAAACCAGTTAGCGACGGTCACAGATGGGCTGGGACGGCAGTTGAACTTCAGCTACGATTTGAACGGCAATCTCGAGCAAGTAGCGAACGGCGCGCAGGCTGTGCAGTTCACATACAATAACGGTGTTCTCACAGAGTATGTGAACAACGACGGGCAGACGACAGTCTATATGTATGCGCCGGTTTCGGCGGGAACGGCAGTGCTGAATTCGATTGAATATCCGAACGGGAACACCCCGTACACGAACGCGACGCAGGCCAATCAATATACCGAGCAGACGAATGCACTCGGCGGCACCACGACGATAACCTATCCCCCTCAGCTTGGCGGCACGACTACAATAACAAATCCGGATGCCACCTCGTACGAGCTTGAGCATAATAATACCGGCGGCCTGATTAGGCTGGGGGATGAGGCGGGCAACGATGTGACGTACGAATATGATTCGTTCGGGCGGCGCATTCGTATGATCGACAGAGAAGGGAATACAACGAACTACACCTACGATGCGGCCTCAGGAAAAATCGCCTCGACGACAACGCCCGAAGGCGATGTAACGACCTACACCTACGGCGATAGAACGCACCGGGGTCTCACGCTTCGGCAGCTTATCGGCATCGTTCATCCCGACGGAAGCTCTTCTACATTTACCTACGATGCTAACGGGAATCTGACACAGCGTACAACGCAGGAAAACGAGCAGTACACCTACACGTACAATGCCAACGGCCAGGTATTGAGCACAACGCTCCCGACAGGAGGCTCTGTGCATAGATCTTACAATGCCGATGGCACGATTGCATCTTCAATGGATGAAGAGGGCAACGTCACAACGTACGAGTATGATTCCGAATTCCGCTTGATCAAAACCAACCACCCGAATGGTGGATCGACGCAGTACACATACGATGATATGAACCGGGTATTAACGCAGACAGACCCGGAAGGAAATACCGTTTCCTTCGCCTACGATGCGAATGGAAACCGAATCTCCTCCACTGACGAGAACGGGAACACCACCCAGTACACCTACGATGCGATGGATAGACTCATCCAGGTGGTTGATCCTGAGAACAACAACTACGGCATACAAAGGGACAACCGCGCACGAGTGACGCAGTTCACTGATCCGAACGGGAACAGCCTCAACGTTGAATACGACCAATTAGGGCGCCCGTACCGCGCAATATTCCCAGGTACACGAGCGTATGAGCGCTCCTTCGATAGTGAGTTCCGGCCGCTTGAGACAACGCATCCGGGCGGGCAGACGTATAGCTACACTTATGACCGTGACGGATTCAGGACCGGAATAACGACGCCGAATGCGACATCATCCACATGGCAATACGATGCGTCCGGTAACCTTGTTCAGGCTATCGATCCGCTGGGCAGACAATCGACCTACACATACGACGGCCAGAACCGGCTGAGAGGCGCGAATCTTCCCGGCGGGCGGTCGGTTGGGATTAACTACAATACCGATGGGCAGCCGCATGAGTATATCGATCCTCTCGGCAGCACCTGGTCGACCGGTTGGACCGACCGGCAACAGGCCGAGAGTTTCACCGATCCTCTTGGCAATACCACGGAATACCAGTACGATGCATCGGGCCGGAGGATTGGAAGCACCTATCCTGGCGGACTCGGTTCGTCGTCTTACACCTACGATCAGAACGGCAGGCTAACACAGCGCTCTTACTCAGACGGCACGAACCACAGCTACACATACGACCCTGCGGGACGAGTTATCGCTACAACGAACGCAGGATTTACCCATGGCGCCGTCTATCCCTTTACGGAGTCGAATGGCATTCAGAACGTGTACGATCCCGCGGGCAGAATCGTTCAGGTGATTTACGAGCAGGGCAAGGAAGTCGACTATACCTACGATCCCGCCGGCCGGTGCAAAGAGATCATCGACTGGAACGGGAAAACGACAACGTGTTCCTACGATGCCAACAACAACCTTACGGAAATCCAGTATCCGAACGGTGTGACGACTACCAATCAGTTTGATCCGGCTGGGCGAGTACTTTCGATTATCCACGGTAATCATGCGTCAATCACAATCGATTACAACGACGACGGCACCATTGCTTCCTCAACCCGCGATGTGCCGCTCCAGCCGACTGCTCCTGGAATGGATCACACATTTAGCTACGATGCTGCCTCGCAAGAATCCTCGAATACTTATGATGCCCGGGGCAATCTCCTGGACGACGGCGACCGGCAGTTCGAATGGAATCTTGCAGGCGAACTGAAGAAGGTGACTACTGGAGGCATTGAGTCGACCTTTGACTATGATGGATTCGGTAACGTCGTGCAGTGGAATAAGGGTACAGATTTTTGGGACTTCTATATCAACTACGCATTCCCGAACCTGCCGATCCAGATTGAAACAAAGAACGGATCGGAGACGCGACAGAACATCTTCCACCCCGACGGCTTTCCCATCTGCCAGATCGATCCCGCAAACAACACGTTCTTTTTCCATTTCGATGAGAATGGGAACATGATATTCACCACGAACGAGAACGGCGATTTAGCAGGCAAGGCTGCATACTCTCCGACTGGCGAGACCATTGAAGAAGAAAATCTTGTGGATTTCTTCATGCGCGGTTGTGCCGCCAAAGCAGGACGGAACTTCCCGCCTACCGGACTGTGCAATACACCGTTTGGCTGGCAAGACACAAGGACTGGACGAGCTATCCGCAGGGATGAAGTTCAACCGTTGAACCCTTCCGAAAACGGGCCGTACACGCTCAATGGCTCGAACCCTGTTCAACGGGAATGGCAGGGACTGGAACTGGTGTTCCGCAAACGATTTAGCAACAACTGGCAATTGCTCGCCTCATATAATCTCACAGCATCTACCTTGGAAAATGAGAATATCAACCGGCGGGCGAATGAACTTGATGAACTCGCCGATGAGGGCTTCAGATTAGGTGGCCCAATCGTAAAGGACAAGGCTTGGTACTTCACGCCCCAAAGCGAACGGAATACTCCCACTACTGCTGCAAGGAATACGAACCAGTTGTGGGGCGACTACAATTATGTTGATCCTGCGAACAGCTTTGCTCAGGGCGAGCCTCTCGTCCATATAGAAGCCGATCCCGGTGCGCCCGGACTCGGTGCAAATGATTATACATTCTATGGACGCTACACATCGGATCCGTCTGGACCGTGGAAGCCGATAGGCTATAACTTTGCCAGCAGATACCTGAATGATTCATATATGCCAAGGACGTTTTCCGACGCATCAGCAGGAGGGGCCAGGCTCTCGCCCAGTGTAACAGTTGCCCCGGCGCGGCCTGTCAGGAACCCGTGTATTGGCGGGACATCAATGGGTAGTCCGCATGCTGCAGGTGCGCTTGCACTGCTTCAGGGACAAAATCCGGGATGCAACCTGGATGTCCTGATAAAGATGCTCGAGAATGCCCCACAACACACCGACCATTTTTGGGTGTTTGCAGCCGGATTAACGAATGTTGAGTACAGCCTCAGAGTGGAGGATGCGCAAGCTAATGGACCCGGTACGTATGTAAATCCACTGAACTCACCGTTCCAGCCGATCCAGGATACGAACGCATTTGCAACGTGTCCATAGGAAGGAGCGCATGATGAACAACGCAACGTACACCCCGAATACGAAACGCATTCAATCAGCACAGCGGAATACCATGAAAGCATCTTACATATATACACTTGCCACTGCGATTGCATTGCTATTCATCTGCATGAGTGCGGACATGCTTGCGCAGAGCACTATCACGTACACCTACGATGATGCCGGAAGACTGACGAAGGTCATGTACGCCGATAGTTCTACTATCGAATACACATACGACGACAACGGCAACATCCTCACTATGAAAGGTACACCCGCCGAGCAAAACGAAGCTCCCACGGCTACCTCCGCCACTATCACAACCGATGAGGACATGGCAGGTACAGCGGTGCCGGATGTCGACGATCCGAACGACGGCGATACGCATACATTCACAATTCTGACACAGCCATCCAACGGTACAGCGGCAGTCACTAACAATGAGCTGGAGTACACGCCCGATGCTGACTACAACGGCTCGGACAGCTTCACATATCGTGCGACAGATAACGGCGGTTTGAGCGTCGACGGCACATGCGATGTAACGGTGACGCCTGTGAACGACGATCCAATCGCTGTGGACGATAACCTGACGGTGTTTGAAGACACTCCGGGCACTATCGATCCTCGAACGAACGATTCGGATATCGACGGCGATGGATTGACGGTGCAATCGATCACCCAGCCAAGCAACGGCAGTGCGCAGATCATCCTCGATGATCACATCGAATACACACCAAATGCAGGCTACACCGGGCAGGATTCGTTCGAGTATACTATCGAAGACGGCAACGGCGGCAGCGCCACTGCTACAATTACCGTGACCGTTGAGGAGCAAACCGGGCTGCCGGTTGCAGTGGACGACAATGCCGCTACGGACGAGGATATGCCCGTGACGATTGATGTGCTTTCAAACGATAACGATGGAAGCGGCACAGGACTGACGATAACGGCGACAACCGATCCATCGAACGGCACGGTTCAGATCGCCGGGCAGGAGATTGAGTATACTCCGGATCCGGATTACAACGGCTCCGATTCGTTCGACTATACAATCGAAGACGGCAACAGCGAATCATCCACCGCGACGGTAACAGTAACCGTGAACCCGGTGAACGACGAGCCGGGCGACTTCATGCGTACCATGCCCGCCGATAACTCGACGCAGGCAAATCCGGTGACCTTCGGCTGGACGGAATCAGTAGATCCCGAATCTGACCCTGTGACCTATGTCCTGATCTTCAGCGTGGATGGTAACAACCGGCAGATAACGACAATCCAGCAATCGGTGACGTTCGATTTTGCCACCCTTGGTTTAAGCGACGGCCAGTACACTGTCATGTGGATACTATCCGCAACCGATGACGTGGACACGGTTGCAAGTACCGATGGCGAAGGCCAGTTCACGCTGGATATCACAACCGGCATAGAAGTAGTAGAGACATCTGCGAACACGATATCGCTCAGCCAGAACTACCCGAACCCAGTGCAGCAAAGCGGCGCAACCACGATACCGTTCAGCCTGGAGAACGGGACCCACGTAAGCCTCGTTATTCACGATGCGCTTGGAAGAGAGGCAGCACGGCTTATCGATGGTTACAGAAGCTCCGGAGAGCAGAGTATAACCATACCGGCGAATACATTGAATCCGGGCGTCTACATCTACCGCTTGACCGCAAACGGAGCAGTCCTGGAAAAGGGCCTGCAGGTTGTGCGGTAACGTGTTCTGACATATATAGCGTTAGACGGCGGCCTGTGCCGCCGTCTTGCATTTCATATCAAATGAAAATGAGAGTCGAGAATGAAAGTAATCACAAAACCAACCCGCATAGAAGCAGCGGGCACCCCTACCAAAATCATCGAAGAATTCTTCGGCCGGGTCAACAGCAGCGAGTCTGCGATTAGTATTGCACGGATGAACAGCCCGAAAGGCTGGA
>PABJ01000140.1 GCA_002699105.1 Ectothiorhodospiraceae bacterium
GCGTTGCGCTGCATCTGAACCTCGCGGTCGCCGTGCTCAAGACGGGACGAGTGATGATCGATACGTTCGATGTGGAAACCGCTCTCACAACTACCGATGGCAGCATCTCCATCGACAGGTTCAACCTGCGGCGCAGCGAGGAAGCCGTGGTAGCCTACACGCGCTTCTATGGGAACACGGTTCCATTCATCGATACGCTTGGAATACTGGAAGCATCCGAGGATACGATTACCGATGAAAGCGAGATCCAGACGGTTGTCAGCTCTGTGGTGGATTCGCTGTGGGGGCAGTATAGAGAGGCTGGAACGCTGAAAATGCAGTTCCGGTATCTGGAAAAACCTGCCGTAAACGGCTCGGTGCTTTGCCAGGTTTCCGCGTTGGACACAGGCATCATAGCCATACCGGACGACGGCGGGGTCATCTCGTTCGGGAAGGGTAACTTTCCGCTGTTCTTCTCTTTGTTTGAAGGCGATACGTTCCGCATTCAGTCCAAAGTGTTGCCTGAGATCAAAGGGACTGTCGTACAGATGTTTGGCGGGACGCCGCGCCTGATACGGGACGGTAACGTAAACGTGGAGTGGCAGGAGGAAGGATTGACGAAGAAACGGTTCGTCACTGGCAAGTACGGCCGGACTGCAATCGGGGTGGATAAAGATTGCAAGAAGCTGATACTCATGACCGTAGAGCCCACCAGACGCGCCAAGCTCCGGAAACGGGGCATCTCGCTGACCGATATTGCCATCCTGATGCATGCAAAAGGTGCGTACAATGCAATGAACCTGGATGGCGGCAGTTCCGCTACGATGGTAGTCGATGGGCGGGCTGTATCTGCACCGAAGGCTGTGCTTACAAGGAAGATATCGACCGCCGTCCTTGTGGTGAAGGAAAATGCGCGGTCCCGGTCGCGGCCGCGGTAGGGAGATGGTTTCCATGCATGATGCATACATGGAGCGTGCGATCGAATTAGCCTTGCGAGGAGGGAAGTACGTTCGCCCGAACCCCATGGTTGGCGCTGTGTTGGTCAAGAATGGCAGAATTATAGGCGAAGGCTGGCATCGGAAATATGGGGGCGCGCATGCAGAGGTCGAGGCAATCAGAGATGCCGGTGCAGATGCCCGTGATGCGACACTCTATGTGACCCTTGAGCCGTGCAATCACCACGGAAAAACCCCGCCCTGCACAGGCGCCATCATCGAAGCTGGTATCTCTGAGGTTGTGATCGGAACACCGGACCCAAACCCCGATGTCGTGGGCGGCGGAATGGCGAGACTGGAACGGCAGGGGATACGCGCCACTGTGGGAATACTCGGAGATAGGTGCGCTAAACTTCTTCAAGTATTCACAGTTAACTCCCTTGAAAACAGGCCGTTTATCCAGCTTAAGCTCGCGCAAACTCTGGATGGATGTATTGCGCTTTCGGATGGTTCATCCAAGTGGATAACCGGCGCTCCAGCACGGCAGCGGGTTCACGAAATGCGCGCCTTTACGGATGCAATTCTCGTGGGAGCAGGTACCGTGAGAACGGATGATCCGATGTTGAATGTAAGGGATGCTGATGGTGAATCTCCCCGGCGAATCGTCATTTCTAACAGCCTCGATATTCCATCTAGCTCTAACATTCTCACCGATGAAGATGCCGGAAGCACGATCATCGTGTATCCTGAATCGCTTTCAGATGATAATCCTGATCGAATCGAACGCCTGAAGAACAGTGCAGCGTCTCTGATGGGGATTGCGGCTCCCCCTAAGACCGGCGAATTCCTCCACACTGCACTAGAGTCGCTATTCAAAATCGGCATCTACCACATCATGGTGGAAGGCGGCAGCGCGACTCTGAGTTCGTTTGTGCAAGCAGGATTGTTCGACCGGATCGACTGCTTCATTGCTCCAAAGATTTTCGGTGGGGGACTGCGCAGCTTTAAGGCAGCAGAAGCATTGTTCGGGCTTGGCGAAAACTGGCTCTCATTTGAGGAGCCCGAAATGATCGGCGAGGATATTCTTCTTACCTTGTACCCAAAGCAAGGAAATTGAGATGTTCACAGGAATTATAGAAGAAATCGGTACGCTCACGAAGGTTATTTCCTTCGGAAAGGGCAAACGGCTGCAGATAAGCGGTGCAAAGTCCCTGGAGAATATCGCTCTGGGCGACTCTATTGCGATCAACGGCGTATGCCTGACGGTCGTAGACTGGGACGATACTTCGTTCACCGTCGAGGCAGTGGAGGAAACGCTCAAGAAAAGCACCTTCGGTTCGTTCGAAACCGGGATGCGCGTGAACCTTGAGCGGGCACTGAAAGTAGGCGGAAAACTGGGCGGGCACTTCGTGCTCGGTCATGTTGACTGTACAACGGAACTCGCTCGCATCGATCAGCGCGAAGAAAGCTGGCTCTACCGCTTCCGGTATCCATCGGAATACCGTGCGAACATCATTCCAGTCGGAAGCATCGCAGTGGACGGCGTGAGTCTCACTATTGCCGAAAAGGACGATGAAACCTTCGCCGTGTCCATCATCCCGCACACCCGGGAAACGACGTTATTTCATACATACCGGCCGGGTTCCGAGGTGAACATAGAGTTCGACATGCTGGGGAAGTACATCCTGAACTATCTGGATATCAACAGGGGCAGTGATCTGGATATGTCAAAACTCCTCGAATGGGGGTACTAGCGCTTCATGGCATCAGATGAAATCGCAGCGCCTGCAGCATTCGATCTAGAGAGGCATTTCCATTTAGTGTTTCTCGCACTGGCTCTGCCCATAGGCTTGTGCTACGTATTTCTCTCTGCGCCGTTCAACGTGCCGGATGAACACACGCACTTCTTCAGGGTATACCATCTTTCAGAGGGGAAGCTCATAGCCGAAAAGCGCGGCGATGCTACCGGCGCTCCGCTGCCCGCATCCCTCGGGGAATCCACCTTCATCTACACGCAGGCGATCTGGCAGAAGCACGACGGCAAAATCCCGCCGGGACTTATCAACGCCACGCTCTCTATCCCGCTATCCCCGCGCGATACGGTATTTACTGCATTCAGTAATACAGCACTGTATCCGATCGTCCCGTACATCCCGCATACGCTTGGAGTAGGCATTGGCCGCGTGCTGAACGTATCCCCGCTGCATTTACTGTACATTGGCAGGCTGTTCAGCTTTCTTACGGCGCTCGTACTGCTGACCTTCGCATTCAGGCTGCTCCCAGTGCTAAAACCGTTCTTCATGCTCGTTGTGTTGACGCCTACGAGCATGTATCAGCTTGCATCGCTATCGGCGGATTCGACAACCATAGCAGCTTCTATACTCTTTATCGCGATGGCGCTTCGTTTCGCATACGGCAAGGATGGCGAGCTCGGATGGAAATCCTTCGGGATCCTTCTTGTATTGTCCATCGTGATCAGTCTCAGCAAGAGCGCCTACTTCCTGCTGCCGCTCCTGATATTCATCGTCCCCCGGGCGAAGTTCTCACGCGAGAACCTCCACCTTCCTCTTCGATTGGCTGTGGTGTTGTCTGGCTGGTTTGCTCTCATGATCTGGGCTTCGATGGTGGGGGATATTTACAGCCCTGCATATTCACTCGAGCAGATCGATCCAGAAGGCGCGAAAAACTTCATCCTGGAATCTCCGTTCCGCTTCTTGTGGATTCTGATAGCAGTGACTGCGCGGGATTTCTGGTACTGGATAGAGCTCTTTATCGGCATACAGGAATGGGATATCATCGTGTTGCCGCTTTGGAATATCATTCTCTATGCCGGTTTGCTCCTTGCTTCTCTTGTGGTGATAAAAAGAGATGCTGCTGCCATCGAAGCAAAGACGAAGTGGATCGGTGCACTGGTCGGTTGGGCAACCCTGGGAGTGGTTATGACAGCAGTGTATATCTCATGGATGCCGGTAGGGTCGCTCGATCTGAACGCAATGCAGGGGCGGTACCTCGTACCGTTTCTGCCGCTGATGCTCATACCGTTCGCAGGCTTAGTCAGGATATCGCGGGAGATGCATTCCTATGTATCCTACGCCGCTTTTACATTGGCCGCGGGATCGCTGCTCCACGCATTGATATTGAACTACCTCAGATACTATACGATGTAGCCGGAGTTACATCTCCAGCAATCCCTGCACACCGTAGTGGATTACCATCTTTAGCGCGACTTCCTTAATGCTTTCCGATTCTTCCGGCGTGAGCCTGGAAGCCCAGCCCTCTTCCTCTTCAAGCTCTTGAAGCAGCATAGCACCGCGCCGGACATCTTCCTCGAACTGCTCTCCATCCAGGTAGGACTTACCCTCGCTGAGCGAGATGCAGATATCTTCGAGATCGGAGAGCCAGCACTGTGCTTCGTTTGGAACTTGGTTGTACGCCGAGGGAGTTCTCATCTGCAGTCCGCAGGTGGAACATGCAGCGAAAGCAAAGAATACCAGCGGAAGGATAGGGGAAAGACGTTTCATTTCTTTGTCCTTGCTTTGTGGTTTTCGATGGTGCGATACATGAGCTCGAGCGTGCGGTCGGTTGCTATTTCCCAATCGAAACTTGCAGCCCAGTCGAGGGCGCCTTTCCGGAGAGAGTTTCTTCGCTCGGGACTATCCAGCAACGTACGCATGCTATTTGCAAGCTCCTGAATATCAGCATACGGGTACAGCATACCGGTTGTTCCATCTACCACGGAATCCCGTAATCCCTGCACGTTCGCAGCGATGACCGGCGCGCCGCAGGCATTCGCCTCAACGACCGTCAGTCCCCATCCTTCTTTGCTCGATGTATTCACAACAAAATTCATCTTCTGGAGCAGAGGAGCTTTCTCCTCTTCGTCTATAAATCCATGGAAGATCACCCGGTTCTCTACGCCAAGTTCCTTCGCACGGGATTCGAGACGCGGCTTGTCGTCCCCGTCCCCGATGATTTCAATCTTGAGGTCTGGATATTCGTCCTTTATGACGGCAAAGGCTTCTATGAAGTGATCCACGCTTTTGTACTTCTTCAAACGTCCGAAATAGCCCACCCGGTTAGGATCGAACGCATTGCTCTCGTCGTGGTAGTACACGTCCTTGTTCACGCAGTAGTTGACAACCGTGACCTGCTCTTCGGGAAATCCCCATTCGAGATATTCCTTATGCGTGCTGGGAGATCCGATAATGAAATGGACGTGCCTGTAAATGGGCTTGATCAGCTTTTCGGCCCAATGGACGTACAGCGCGAAAGGGAAGACCGTCTCCAGAAAGATACTCTTGCCGAACAAATGGTGTGTTACGCCCTGGACGGGTTCCTTGACGAACAGGGGAGTATAGAACGGGATTTTGTTCACATCATCGACTATGATGTCGTACTGCTCTTTCCTGAACTTGAACCAATACGCAAACGGGACATAGAAATTGAAGATCGAACGCAGACCCTGGCGAACGATACGTATGCCGTTCCTTATTTCTTCCTTCTTTGCGCCGTCAAAATGATGACAGTATAGAGTAACCTCGTGACCGCGTGAGGCCATCCGCTCAAATACCTCGTGTAAATGAACTTCCGCGCCTCCGGCTAAAGGATTTTCGAGATCCTGCCAGTTGAAAACCAGGACCTTGAGTTTCTTCTTTTCCATGAATAAGCGATTATTGTTTTTCCGCGATGATTCCGATCGAAAGCGCGGTATTGAGTTTTAACCATGTCCCGTCCATATTCTTGCGAATTTTGCTTCGCAGCGAGCGGACAGGTGGAAAAATGACTGGATACAAGGGGAGTTTCAATCCGATTTTGCGGCCTGCCTCACGGAACATGCGGTAAAACAGGCTTGGATACATCCATTCACCGTATGCATGACGGAATGTCATTCCCATGCCTGCCAGGATGTTCCGTACTTCCCGGACCGAGAATTCGCGTTCCCAGCCGGCAAACCAGGCGTTGAGGGCGATCAGGATGTGTTTAATGACCGTATAGATATGCCAGCGCTGAGGAACGTCGACAACTATAAGACCGCCTTTGCGGAGTATCCGAATGTTCTCTCGCAGCAAAGCATCCGCTTCTGCATGACGAAAGTGCTCCAGGAGGCCCTGGTGAAACACAACATCGAACGATCCGTCCGGGAACGGCAATTTGAAGGCATCGCCACCGACGACGGAGACGACGTTAGGATCCGGAAGCGCTTTACGCATGATTTTCAGGGAATTCATCGAATAGTCGAGGCAAACAAGCGTTGCGCCGTCCTTTGCCATGTAGAAACTATCTCTGCCCGTTCCTGCGCCTACTTCGAGGATCTTCTTCCCGGATATGTCCATAACCTGGGATAAGTTCTCCCGAATACGCTCCGAGTTGGCATAGACCTCCTCGAGTTCAGACTTTTCCTCCCAGAAAGCCTCCCAGTTATCTTTCGTAGATACCTTCATCCAGATACGCCGTACTTCTTATAATATATGTTATGTAAAGTTGTGTATGTTCCAGCCTAATGTGGGCGCGTATGGCCGTATTCCCCTACCAATCGCGATCACGTTCGGGAACAATCTCTAATGGGAGTGATATTTGGTAACCGCCGGTTGGCGAGGCTTGCCAGTATTCGCCGGTAATCTTGCCGCCTTCGAGGACTTCGCAGAACGCGACGCCCGTACGGATCAAGCCTTCGTTCTCAGCGTATGGATCCAGAACGACGCTGCCGCTGGCCGGTATCAGGTGCTTATCGCGCGTAAGTTGCTTCCCGCGGTCGAGATAAAACGTTACGGCAACCAAGGCGCTGGTATCGCTGCTTTGGTTCACAAGCACAAGCTTTGCTTTGAGTCCGGGATCGGCGACAAAATGCTGCACGAGCAGTGCGGTCGATCCTTCGCCGTCTGCGGCGGGGATGGCGCTGTTCCAGCCGGATTTCGCCGGGTCTTTGTACCATTGCCAGTACTGCGCCGCCACACGTCCACCGTCGGAGAGAATTTGAATCCAGCCGGTGAAGACCTTATTGCCGATGCGGTCTGCAGGATTGTAGTTGACCTTCCCGAAGAGCGGCAGAAAATAGTAATGCTGGTCGAGCAGTTCGCCGCTCTGATCGTACAAGAGAACGTTCACCACCGGGCCGGCACCTTCGACGTCGGTTATCACCAGGTGGTTCTCGTAAACGTCCGGATCGGAATTGAAGTGATTGATCACGAGCTGATCACCGACGCGCAGATCTTCCTTCTGGCCCTGGAAATCAAAAAACTGTGCATACACACAGGGGTGCATGCACAGTACAATAACAACAGTGAAGTATGCTGCGAAGCGTCTCACGTCTAGCGGATGTTTGTCACGCCTTCGAGCGGAAGCGCAATCTGATACTTGCCGTCACTCGACGCCTGCCAGTATTCGCCGGCAATCCTGCCTGCTCCGACGACCTCGACGTATGCCGTACCGGTCATCTTCAAGCCTTTGGTGACCTTGTACGGGTTGATCCGGAGGATGCCGTTCGGCTGGATGATCTCTTTTGTGCTGGCGATAAGTCCGCCTTCATCCGAGTAGAACTTCACCTTGATCGTCACAGGGCGCACGGACTCTGCATTCGAGATGATGAGCGCAGCATCGACGCCTTTATCGGAGACGAAATGCTGACACACGAGCTTATCGTAGCCCGCGCCATCCGCTGCCGGGACGGCAATGTTCTGGTGCGTGTCCTTCGTTGCCTTGTGGAATTCCCAATACTGGCCGATCACATTGCCGCCGTCGCTTTCGATACGGACAGTCCCCTTGAACTTCGGGTTCTGGTTGTATCCGTGCTGATAGGCATTCATGTGGATTGCCGGATTGTAATTCAATTTCCCGTAGGCGTTCAACGTTTCGTAACGCTCATAGACCAGTTTACCGTCCTCGGTAAAGATGGAAATCTTGATATTCGGACCGATGCCGTCGACATCGCTGATCACGAAGTGTGTTTCGATGTTTTCAGGATCGGATACGAAATTATTAATAATCAGGTTCTTCCCTACCTGAGCCTGGACCACTGCCGATGCTGCAAACAAGAACACCGCGATCGTCACCAGGTTGCGACGTGTCGTACGTAATAGCCGCATGAGAATTATCCTCCTCGTTGAACGCTATATGTGTGAATTATCAAGAAACTGTCGAACCAATGCGCAGTAATCGGTTGCCGGTAACTCCAAGAACGCTTCGGCGTACTCCGCCGAATCTCCAAACGTGAGCGCTCGGTAGGCATTCAGCCCAATAATATGATGTTCGTACCGGATATTTGATAACTGACTCTTGTAGCAGCGGATGGCTTGCCGTTTCCGCTCTAATTGGCCGCTGATATTTAGAGCTGCCGTAGCAGGCAAAGGCGACCAGACTTCGAACGTCCTGCATACTGGCGATAAAGATTGTTCTTCTCTCAGAACACCGCATATGTGCTTGTTCAACAATCGATGTTCTTTATGATTATCGAACAAAGAAGGAAAATACAAAACATCGGGCTGATTCTCAACGAGTATGGCGTTTAACATCCTCTGCCAGTCGTTTTCTTTTTCCATCTGCTCCTCGCTGAGCGAGAAAACGGCCGTGTGCTTGACTCCGAGAACGTCCATCGCTGCGAAAAATTCCGCGCGACGAAGCTCCTCTACTTCTTTCGGTGAAACGCCATTGCCGTTAACGCTCGCGACGTTATCGGAGAACAGCACGACGCGGACCTCGTGTCCGGCTTCGATGTGCTGAATGATTGCGCCTCCGGCACCGAACGTCTCGTCATCCGCGTGCGGCGTAAGGACGAGAATCCGCTGTTTTGACTCTGCATCTATTGCGAGTTGTATCGGGTATATCGTCGCATCGCCGTCGTACTGAAGCTGGGCAAACTGCCTGCTCCTATCGAGTAAGCGGCGCACCGTTTTCTGCGCGATATATTCACCGATAAATGCCATGATCCTTACGATTTGAGAAACTTCAGTTTCCTGTCCGATCGCCACACCAGCTTATACCGAAATGTAAGCGATTTTACGCTTCCAGCATATTCAAAGCCTGCTTTTTGTATTCCGCGCAGGGACGATTTGTTCCCCTTTTCGCAGTAGATCCACACTTGCCGGTGCTGTTGACCGAGTGTGCGTTCGCATACGTACATCAGCGCTGCGGGGTAGATGCCCTTACCCCGGAATGCAGGCAGCGTGCGGCAATCATAAATACATCCGACGCCCTCCGGCATTCGCCATTCGAAACCGATTTCGTCGATCCGTAAATAATCATCGGCAAGCCAGGATATATGTGCGGGTGTCTCCTGCCAGTATCCCACCACCGCATAGTGACCGGCAGCGAGCCGTTCTACGAAGACTTTCTCGTCCCACGCTTTGGTTCGCAACGCAGCCGGGATATCCTCGATTGTTTTCACGGTGGCAAAGGAGATATCCGAAGCTGCACTTCCGTTTTTGGGCGGCTGTTCGGTTTTGAAGAACTGGATGTAGTGCACTCCGAACATCACTCCCCTCCCTGCATCGCGCGGAGTTTCATCGCCAAAGAGTACCTCCAACCGGGGGCCGTGCAATGCCGGTGCGCCTTTGTGCTGTCGATAACCCGCGGGTTGTACGAATGCTTGTAGCCTTCGTCACCGCGCAGAAAGTGGAATCGCCCGGTCCCCTCTTGCTGCAAGGCGGAGAACAGCTTGCTGAAGTTCATCCTGCCTAGGCGCATATTCTTATCGTGGAAGTCGTCGTCGGTGCCCGACAGGAAATGATAGAGCTCGTTGCGGTGTCTGAATCCCATCAGTATGCTCTCGGCGTTGCCGGAATAGCTGATCACCGACCACCACGTATCGGAGGCGCAGGCAGCCGTCAGCGCTTCGAAGAAACTCCTGCTGTCCGTATCTGCAAAGAACGAGGAATAGCCGAAGCGTTGCTGGTTCAATTGTATCATCCGTTCGAGTAGTGACGCATCGTTGCCGAAGCAGAACTCATACGAATAGTCCGGATCGTTTCGCCATGATCTGTGGCTCTTCGATAGCCCGGAATTATAGTTCTTCTCACGCATCGAATCCACATCGCATACGAGGTAATGCTCCCCCGCAGAGAGCACACCGCGCTCATCGTGTTGGATAAAGGGCCTCAGTGTAGAATCGTCTCGCACATCGTGGAACTCGCACCAGGAATTTCGCCACGAGTTCTGGAGGTACTGCTCCAGCGCATTAACAACAGCGGTGCTGTCATCGGGTGCGCAGATAGCTTGCTGGAACGGCGTCAACATGTCGCCGAGGAGGTGGATATGAGACCACGCTTTGAACGGGCCTATTCTCCTGGTTCGGATGTAGGACGGAAAGATCGCCCGAATGTCTTCTCCATCCTCTGCGACAAGCAGCAGCAGCTCATGCATTGGATCCTTGCTGCCGATGTGCTCCCACCACAGGTAATTCCATTCAAACCGCTGGAAGAACGTTGCAGCCGGTGCCGCATCGACGATGCCGTTCCAACGATCCGCCAGATGAGGTTCACTGAATGTTGTCTTGCGGATCTTCACGCTGCTCTTCATTCCGGTATTTGATTACTCGGGCCGGTGAGCCGGCGGCAACTGCCCAGGCGGGTATATCGCCTGTGACCGTACTGTTCGCTGCGATGACGGCATGATCGCCGATGCTGGCTCCGGCCAGAATGACGGCCCCCGCTCCGATCCAGACGTCCTCACCGATACGAATGCCTATCCCCTCCCCGCCTTGTTTGTTGATGGGAATATCTGTGCGCTCGAAATTGTGGTTCGCATCGATGATGGATACGAATCCTCCCATCAATGTATCATCCCCGATGCTTACATCGCCAGATATTGTGCAGTGCTGGGATACGAAGACCCTCTCACCGAGCTGCAGTTTATCGCCAGGGTGAGCGATGAGCCAGCAATCGTGAAGTATCTCGGCAGAATCAGGGATACGGACGAGACTGGAATCCGCAGCATGTATTTCCACACGCGGACCCCACTGAGCTTTCGTGGAAATTGCATGCCCGGCAGCGTTCAGCGCATCCAGCCTTGCTATGAACGTCTCTCTTGCTGCCTTCGATACGATCCGGTGGATAAGTTTATAGAACCAGCGCATAGATCAATCCTTGCGGACGGTTTCGATTTGATGGCGATACTTGTAAATAAAGGCATACGTCACACAACCTGCCAGCAGCCATACGAATAAACTGCTGACGGCAACACCCATCGCACCGAAATATGTAGCAAAGTACCAGTGCATGACGCCGGTTACGATGAGCTGACCAAAGCTGATATAGGTTGCCACGTTCGCCCTGTTCAAGCTGAGCAGGAGGATCGTGATTGGATTCCCCACAAGCGTCCAGATCCACCCGAAATACAGCACGATAATAAGCGGGATCGAATCCGTGTACGCAGGGAAAAACACGGGCACTGCAAGCAACACGGCAATGAGATAAAGGACGGTCAGCGCGGCGACCGGCACCGACACTTTGAACGAACTCCGGATATACTTGCGCAGATCGTCGAGGCTTTGCAGGGCCATAGCTTTCGGGAAGAACACCGTCACGATTGAACCCGTCAGGACCTGCAACGGTATGCAAAGTCTGCGAGCGGCATAGTAAATGCCGGCGTCGGCATCAGGGAGGAGTTTCGCAGCTATCAGCGTATCGATATGCTGCAGGAACATCGTTGCAAAGGAGGAGAACGCCACCCACTTCCCGAATCCGAGCAATTCGCTACCGATCTCTTTCGTACTGTATTGCTCCTTCACCCTGAAGATGTTCGTCCCGAACAGGATGAACAATGCAACGGCTATCGGGACGAAACTGTATGCCTGATAGACATTGGTTAATGTGAACGTGCCTTGCACGATGAATACGAGAATGAATCCGATCTTGAGAACCGCTTCTGCGACGCGAAGCACGGCCATCCTCGTGAACTCTTGCCTTGCCTGCTGCACCGATAGCGAGAATTCGAATATCCCGATACCGGTGAGTCCGATAGCGAGGAGCTGGATACCGGAGGTGAGTTCAGGGTGATCGAGCGATGAAGAAATAATGGAAGCAGTGAAGTAGAGCGCTACGCCGAGAAGGACGAATATCCCGAGCTTGAAGCGGGCCGCAAAATGCAGATGCGCGTTAGCGCGGGCGGGATTCGTGTCCTTGTACAGCGAGAAGAAACGGATGAAGCTCTGGTTCAGACCCGAGTCGCTGAACTGTACGACAATAGCCACGACCGTCATAAACAGCCCGAAGGTAATGTATTCGCCGGGCGCCAGCACATTGAGCAGGACGAGAGAGATCGCAAAGGTAATAGCCTTTGCAACGACGTCTCCCGCAAGCACAGTCCCGCTCTGTTTGGCGGAGAGCGTCAGGTACGGTCGAATATATTCTTTCAGCGTCTGAAGCAGTGTCTTGCCCTTTTGTTTACATCTCTGAATAGCGCAGATCTAAGGGGCTACCTCGTTCTTGCTTCCAAATGCGTATCCATCATCGAGGTGAACGTATCGATCCTTCCCTTCCATGTGTTCGATTTCGCGAACTCCTTGCGCCGCAGCCATTCGGCCCGGTCGTCTTGCGTAAGCGCGGACTTCACTTGGGCGATGAAGGTTTCGTGATCTTGAGCGAGTGAGATAATATCATCGTAGTACGAGAGTTCAGGCGTCGACATCGCAACTACCGGAAGCCCCGCGGCGGAATACTCGTACAGTTTCAAGGGATTGACGACTTCGGTGATTTCATTCTGCCGGAACGGAATCATGGAGACCCGGAAATCCTTCATATAGCCCGTTATCTCGGAATGGGATATGAACCCGGGCATGGAGACGTTCTCGTACTTACCAAAGCGGTCGGCATACTTCTGTTCCATCGGACCGGCGAGGACTATCGGATTGTTTCGGAATTCTTTGATGATACGTTCGATAAGCTCCATGTCTATCCAACGGTCGTCGAAGTACCCGACAAAGCCGATCGTATTGTTCTTCGGCAATGTGTACTCCTCGTCATCCGCCAGATCGATGAAACCGTTGGCTAACGCGTTCGGCAGGTAGTGCGCTTCAATCGATGAGACAGCCTCCAGGTGTTCCTTCATTCCGCGAGCGCTGTAGAAGGCCATGTCGGCTTCCTTCAGCAGTAAATGGTGGGCGTATTCCATTCGCTTGTATGCCGTTTTTGTTCGGCAAAACACTTCAAGATTATCGGCAATATCATAGCAAATAAGCTGCGGCTTGAAGAAGCTCCTGTCGATATACCACTTCCACCAAAGCGGCAGCATGATCCATGCAACACAATCGGCAAGGTCCAACTGACCGAGTTCATCCCGGAACCAGCGCCGGAAGATCATGCGGTCAAGTTGCGGCGTTAAGCTCGTCCGAAGCGATGTTGGGACAGGCGGAGGGACATGTACGTGGAAGTTATCGGGAAGGCTTTTGACCGATTTCTTGATATCGATTGTCGTAGGCCGGAACAGTCTGTCGTACACGTTTCGCAGCCAGCCGATCGTCGATGATGGAAGTTCGATGTAGTGCACCGCGTCGTAGCGCTTTGCGAGCTCGAGAGCGATACCTAATTCACGCTGCGGTAGACTGTTAAGCGTAGTGAGACCGAAGAATAAGAATGTGCTGGGCTTGTTGTTCATCCTGTGAAAATGATTTCAATCGAGGATCGTGATCTATCGTGCGTTCTCGTGATTCTGATATGCGTCGATATGCATCTCAGCAATCCGGCGCCATGTATGACGGGCAAGAAACTGCGCACGCTCAGATTTCAATTGTTCGATGGAGTACTCCGAAGCAATAATAGTACGGATATGGGCTCGCATTTCCGAAACCGTATGGGCTATGTATGCATGGTCCCCCAGACCCTCAGGCGTGGCGAAGTACTCCTGTTTGTATTGCTGCAGCGCTGGAATCAGCACAGGCTTGCCGAACGCAAGTGCATCGAAGACCGCCAGGTACCCTGTCGCGATAATGCATTTCGCACTGGATATATATGCTGCAACATCATCGGTCGAGTCCTGGAATTCGACATCCAGCCGTGTGAATTGCATCGAAGCGATGTTCGGGCGCAGGGTACCATTCCCGATGAGCCGAACCTTGATACGCGCAGGCTCTCCATCTCCATGTTCGTCCATTGCGGTGAGGCATTCCAGAATTCCGGTATCGGGCTCCAGTCTACCGATGTAGAGGAAATCGACCGTCTCGATATCTGCCGCATCTTGTGCCACTTCACTAAAATGCACGGGCGCCCCGTGGAATACCTCGTCCACTTCGTGCCGGTACCACCGGCGGATGAACTCCCCTACTCCGAAACGCACGGAACACAGCTTCGACGCCAGCCAACGCAGTACCTGATGCCTCTTCTTGATTGGGTAGCCTTCAAATCCATGAAAGGTAATCGCATAGAGCGGCGATCGGACGAACAGAAAGAGCGGTAAATACCAGTGGATGGCGGGAGTGTAGTCGTGAAAGTGAACGACATCGGCATTCTTAAACAATGAGCGTCTGCACCAGAGATTCCCCCAATACAGCAATCGGGTAAACGGCCTGAAGATGGGCACCGAAAACCGGACGATATCGTAGGGCAGCGGTTTCGTCCATCCATCTGCTGGTGTTTCCGTCAGGATGACCACATCATGCCCCAGCTCTGACAGCGCTTGCGCTGTGCAATGCACGCTGAGCTGCACGCCGCCGATTGAGGGCAGGAAATGATTACATACGAAGACGATTCGCATACACGACTAGTTTTGAAGATTGGATCATCAGCAGACTCAGTGGACGACCGGAATGCTCCGCGATGTTACTGCTCCGTCTACATCAAGCTGGAGGAAGTATGTTCCAGATGCGACGGGGACTCCGAGATCATCCGTTCCATCCCAAAGTACAAAATGGAGGCCACTATCGGATACGGGATAGTCCAGTGATCTCACGCGCCTTCCACGCGAATCATGGATCGCAGCGCGGATGCGCGAACGCGATTTCACTTCAACTCGTATTACAAGGTATTCCTGCGAGGATGGTGCGAATGGCGATGGGTACACATGGACATCCGGCGGTACCGGGATTTCGCTCGGCGCAGCATCGAGAGTAGCAGTGATGGCAGCAGCCAACGAGTCCGCTATCGCTCGATGGCCTCCAGGCAAGGGATGCACACCATCAAAGCCAAGTAAGCTCTCCTCCATGCCAGCAAAATCTGCTGCGACGAACGGCACGTTTTTCTCACGGCAGAGATTCCTCATTGCATCCCGGTAGGACTGATGCAGCGCTGCAACGCCACCGAATGGTGCGAATCGTTCTGCAGGTGTGTAGATGTAGAACCGCTCAGCGATGAGCGGCGGGATTCCGAGCACAATGACATTGATGCCGATACCCGCACACTTATCGATCATCAGCTCTAAGTGGCGTGTAAAATCATCGAGCGGTACGCGAGGATTCTGGCCTTCGCCGAGGATGTAGTAGTCGTTTGAACCGAATGCGATGACTACCAGATCGGGATCTTCCGACAACACCTGCTCATCGATTCTGCGAAGACCATCGAGCGTCGTCTCCCCTCCTACCCCGAGGTTTTCGCTTCGGAACTGAATCCCAGTGGATATAAGAATGGAATCTGTAAGCGCGGGAAATGCTTCTTTGGGACGGAGCTCAGCGTCTATCCAGCCTTCGCTGATGGAATCTCCGAAATAGAGAATGCGCGGTTGACTCGCTGCAATGCCTTGCTGTAAGAAAATGCCGGCTACGACTAATACCAGGCGAGACGCGATGGTATTCAACCAGCAATCGAATACCGTCATCATTTTTCGAAGTATCGGATCGATTCCGGCTGCGGCAGTGTAACCTGGTGCGTGATGAGGGCTTCTTCCGCACGGCGGGATGCGATGGGCTTGCTGAGCGCTTTCCGCAGCTTCGCTTCGTACTTCGCGAGGCGCTCCTCAAGCAGTTCGCGGTTCTTGAGATCGAACTGCATGTCTTCCTGATACCGCTTCAGGAAATAGCCTATCGTCTCAATGCGGATCTTTATGCTGCCCGCAGGACGGTTCTCGTCGATATCCTTAAACGAGAAGTACGGCGTACCGGAGCATTCGATGATCTCTTGCACGAGCGAATAAATCGGTGCGTCGTGGCCGCACTTGAAGCTGCTTAGTTCCAAAGCCACCAGGTTCGGGTGCCGTGCGACGAACTTCGCGGCCCAAATCTTACGCGAGGTGTTTTCGCTGTAGGAGTTCTTCCACACATCGCTGATATCCATCGGATGTTGTATCCTCCCGCTGCGCACATCTTCACCGAAGACCTGATCGAGCGTCTTCTCGTCTGTCGGAAGCGAATCCTGCGAAAAAACCGGGTAGCCGAGCTTCTGGAACTCTTCCAGTATCCGGTGATTGATTCCGGGATCGGAGTGATACGGCCTGGCGAGCAGCACGATTCCTATGCGGTTATCTCTTTCAAGATCATCCAGGATCGCACGCGCTTCATTCCGGATCTTCAAATTCGCCTGATTCAAAGCGCGGTACGCTTGCTCTACAGCTTTCGCGTTTTCCTCCTTACTCAGATGCAAGATGGGGCGCATCGCTTCGAAGAGCTGACGCGCAACCAGGCGCTGGTTGCCGAGACTGAGGAACGGATTCACGTACTTTGTGCCGTGCTTCGAGAACAAATCCTCCTCCTTAGTGAACGCTGCCTTCACGGATTCCGCAGTACCCGTGGCAGTGGGACACGCTTTCGTTCCCTGGACGTCGTACAGATCGGAAGGCATATCGTCGATCACCGGAAAGAAGATGAAATCGAGCGGTTTATTCTTGTGCTTTTTGAAGAGCAGATTGTGTACATGCGATAGCGCAACCTTGCTCGGGAAACACGGATCGATACTTCCCCGCTTCGATCCTTCTTTATACATTTCCTCAGTCGTGTAGTCAGAGTAGACGATGCGATCCGCAGGTATGCCCAGGCTTTCGAAATATGCGGAGAAGAACGGGTTGTGCTGGTAGAGGTTCAACGCTCGAGGTATTCCTATCCGCAACTCGGCGCGGGACTGGCGAACGTCATTCCGTGTATTTCGCTTCAGCAGTTGTACCCACTTGGGGTCATCAGAATGAACGGCGTCCGGCTTCTGCGGCAGCCAGGCCTCGCGGGCGGCTCTCTCCACAAGATTCGGGTACTGTTTTTTCCTATCGCTCAGATCCTTGGCAATAACACGCATATCTGCTGCATCCTCGACAGTGCCTTTTTCGCATGTCGCGAGAATCAGCCGTTGTGAACCTGCAGAGTACGATAATTCAGATTCCTTGCCGATGGAGAAGTCCTCAGCGCCTGTGTTGATATCGATAAACGTCCGCAGGCACTTGTTCTTACAGAAATGACACCGGGTCTCTTCATTGCGGGTGGTTTTGTAGACGATATTCTGTACTGCCTCCATGCCGATGAAGGTTGTCTCGCGGCCGTTCTCATGGAGCCTGGCAGCCTCGACGGCACATCCGATAGCTCCAGCTTCCCCGGTGTGCTTGTGCACGATGATTTCCGGCTCAATATCCAGCCCTTTGAACCGGTTGCGAATGAAATCCACTTGCGCCTTTACCGCGGCTAAATTCCTTTGCGTCCCGCCCTGCAGCACAAACCTTGAACCCAGCTTCGGCAGGCTCTGTATTTTCGAAACATACAGCCAGATGTTCTTCGGAAGGACATGCGCCAGACCGGCGAGGATTTCCTGCGAATCCCACCCCTGACGCTGAAAATCGACGATATCGCTCTGCATGAAGACGGCACACCCATAGCCGAATTCGGGGAATGTCTTCGCACGGAAGGCATGCTCGGCGTAATCATCTACACTCAGACCGAAGGTCTCCGCAGTGCCTTGAAGGAAGTACCCATTCCCGGCAGAACACTGTGTATTTAACTTGAAGTCAACGACCCTACCGTCATGTAATATAATGATTTTGATGTCCTGACCTCCGACATCACATATCACGTCGACATGGTCGTAAAAATGGTGTGCTGCTTCGGTATGAGCGACGGTTTCCACCAAGGCAACGTCGGCGTGGATGGTATCCTTCAGCGTATCCTTGGCGTAGCCTGTTGTGCCGACTCCCAATATTTCGAGAGTCGCACCCTGCGCACTCACTTGTGAGTGCAAGTCCTGGATGATCTGCTTCGTGTCCTCGATCGGGTTGCCATTGGAAAGCTGATACGACTTGAAGGCAACGTCCTTCTTCTCGTCCAGCAACACGCCCTTGGTGGATGTGGAACCGCCATCGATACCCAGATATGCGCGGAATGTAGTCCCCTCTTGAAGCTTCCCCGGTGTGAATACATGTGGTCTGTAGTCCTCTTTGAACTGCTCGAGCTCATCCAGCGAATCGTACAGCCTCCCACCAGATGCTGCTTCCTTCTCTTTATCCCTGCCAACGCTGATATACTGACTGAGTTTCACGGTACCGATATACGTCCCGGATTCGTCTGCTTCTTCCTGCCCGAATTCAATCGCACCGATTGCCGCAAAGTACTCGGCGTTTTCAGGGACTTTTATCAGCGCTTGCGGGTCGATTCCTTCAGGCAGTGGGTAGCTCCTGTCCGCCCATAATGCCGGGATGTTTTCCTTCCAGCATTCCACCATGCCCTTGATGAAGGTGTTCGGTCCACCGAGGAGCAGCACTTCAGGACGGAGTGTGTGTCCGCGCGTAAGGACGGACAGGTTTTGCTGTACGATGGATTCGAACAGGCTGGCCATAAGTTCATCGGCCGGTACACCCTGCTTTTGCAGGCCGTTTATATCCGTCTCTGCAAACACGCCGCACTTCCCTGCGACGGGATGCAGCTTGATCCCATTGTATCCGAGCTGCGAGAGTTCATTCGGCGGTATCTTGAGCTTCGCATTGATCTTATCGATGACAGCGCCTGTGCCGCCGGCACATTTGTCGTTCATCGACGGCGTTTTCCGTTTCCTGCCTGTCCCCGGCTCCTCTTTGAAGATGATAATCTTGGCATCCTGGCCGCCAAGCTCGATCACAGAACCGGTCTCAGGATACAGCTTTTCCACGGCGAGAGAGACTGCGTTGACCTCCTGAACAAATCTTGCCCCCACATATTCGGCAAGCTTTTTCCCGCCCGAGCCTGTTATAAATATTTTTGTTCGGGATCTGTCGAGAGCTACGTGCTCTTCAATCCGGGAGAGGAAATCCAGGACGGTTTCTGCCTGCTTCGTCTCATGGCGCTTGTAATCCTGCCAGACTATTCCGGACCGGGAGGATTCTACGACCACAGCCTTTACCGTCGTCGAGCCAACATCCAAGCCGATGTAATGCGTAGGCGTCATAGGCTGCGAACGTCCTTCCGGGGCTTCTTCATTAGATCGGCAATATGCCATGCGAAATTCGCAGCCGTTCCTGATATGTGCTCCTGTTTGGGAACAGAGTAGAATGGGCTTTGAAGCTCTGGCTTATGTGCTATAAATAACTTTACCTCATCCTCTGTAATACCCCTGTTAACAAGCACTTCCGTGTATTCACTTCGTGCTTTAATTTTAGCCTCTCCGAGGGCCATCTGTACCCTGCTGTGAGCATTGATTTCGCCTTCACCGGAGGTCTCGATCGGGATGTAGTTGATCTCTTTGTGATGGGAAGTTACAGCGGACTGAACGCCGTCACTCTGGGTACTCGGCATGCAGCCGAAGGGCTTCAGTGAAAGCACCATGTGGCAGAGATTGCGCGTGGAGTAGTAGATGTTCTTGGCTACTTCAAGATGCCCTTCCCCGCCTTCAATTCGTGAGTTATAGTAGGGATGAGCAATGCGCTGCATGCTGTACTGATCGCTGAGAGGAGCGGGTAAATAGCCGAGCGCCTTGCGGAGCTTATTGTATTCGCGAACGAAGACGTTCTCGGCAAGCGCCAGAAGCGCGACCGATTTGCGGTAATCCTTCCAACTTGCCAGTTTCGCGAGCGCATTACGCAGTACGTTCCCATTCTCCTCTACATCGAGGAACTTACGATCCCGCAGCTCCTGCTTGTACTGATGGAGCATGTAGAGAAGCCAGTTTGCGATAGGTTCAACGATGATCTGCGCGCCTTCCCGTTCCAAAAATCGAAACATATTGTAGTTGCCGTCGCCTTCTGTGATCTGCGCCCAGAATTCCCCGGTAATCTTGACGGTAGGTTTTACACGCGTCCGGTCGACGCGAACCTGCTGGAATACCTCCTTCACAGCTACCATCGCATCGTACAGGTCGCTCCCGAAGAGCTGCTGGATGTATTTCCCAAGCTGCTCCGCCGGGTCGCGCAATGGCGCGATTCGTGCGTACCAGTCATCCTCATTGACCCCAAATGCCTGGTATTTCCGGAACGTATCGGCTACGATCTCTATTCCTTGCTCCAGCGCTGCATCAGTCGCCCCTTCTTCAATCTCATAGGGACGGATCTGGTTGGCCACGTCGCCAAGCAGATCGCCTATATTGAGCGCGTTGATGATGCCCAGGAAGAAATCCAGGTTCATCTCGAGCCCTGCTTCCCCATCGACCTGATTCAACCCGCCGGTTTGCTGGAACAGCAGCACACGGAAACCATCGAAGTCGGCATTGCGCAGCGCAGAGCGGTACTCTGCCTCATACATACCGAACCGGCAAGGACCGCAGGCCCCGGCCGTAAAAAACACGTACTTCTGGATGATCTCTTTACGGCTTTCGCCCTGCTCTTCCAGATGCTGCAGATAGTTAATCAGGTTACCGACGGTGAAATACGTCGGGTTGCACTGCCCGTTGTTGCCGAACTCCTTCCCTGTCTGAAAGGCTTTCGTATCCGGTGTGGGAAGATATTCAGCCGTGTAGCCGAGTCCTTGCAGCCGTGCTTGAATGAGCCGCTCGTGCTTCCAGGTCAGCCCGCCGAAAAGCACTGTGGTGTTCTCCCGCTGCTCCCTGGTAAATGTATGTTCGATCGACCGCTTAAAATGAGCAGCTTCGCTGGCAGTAACACCGAGTTCCTTCTTGAGTCTCGATTCTTCGAGAGCAAGAAGTTTCTGAATGCGGCGCTCTAACGCGTCGTTCGATCTATTGGTAGTCTCTTGGGATTCTGTATTGGGCGGGGGTTGCCCAAAGTCATCATACGTCCTCTGCATTGCGGAGGTCCTTTCTATGCGCAGGTATCATATATCGGTTAACGTGACCGGGTATTGATTCCACGCTCTATCCAATTCCAACTATCAAAAACAACAGACAGCTTTCACATACTTCATCATAGGACATAAGTCTCGAAAAATCGATAATTCGGAGACGAGTTGCAACTCATAACCGGAAGAGAGTGAAAACCCCCAGGTGGTTAGAATGGCTGCGGGGGGAGATCGTAAAAATCGATCGTGATGTCGACACCCTGTATGTACTGCCCTGATCCCAAGGAGACCGGGGATGGTTCGGCAGGATCGCCGGACTCCGTGAACACACCGACAGCACGCCAATCCGTAAACAGATTCGAGCCGTACTGCTGCGCGACGGCGACGTATTCGAACGTCCCGGCCAACTCTGCGTCTTCGATGGTGTAGGACTGCGTTTCTACGTTGAATTGCAATGTATCGGAGAACACCGCGTTGCCGTCCAGTAACTCCTGTACCAGATCCCCCGGTGGATAGTTACGAAACGCGACGACGCGCAGATCGAATAAACTATCGGCGGGAGACCATTCCGAGGTCACCAGAAGCGTCCCTCCGAAACCGGGAAGCTCCTTTCCTGCCTTCGGACTAATGCCGTGGTCATCACATGAGATGAATAGGCATAATGCCGTGACAACGAACAGGTTAACGGCGATGATCTTGTGTGCTATCTTCATAGTTTGGCGGTGCATTGGAGTCACTTCACCGTACTGCCGTTCGGCATATGCTCGATCGGCGTGACAAGCGTCGGCCCTTCGTCATCGAGCGATGCTGCGAGCAGCATTCCCTGTGATTCTACACCGAAGAGCATCGCCGGTTTCAAATTGGCCACGACGATGATCTGCTTCCCGACGATAGCATCGGGCTTGTATGCCTTGCCGATACCGGCAACCAACTGCCGTTTCTCCATACCAATATCAACCTGGATTTTGAGAAGCTTGTTGGACTTCGGTATGCGTTCTGCTTCGAGGATCGTTCCTACCCGCAGGTCGAGCTTGAATACATCGTCGATTGTAATCTGCTCGCCAATCGGCGGATAGTCCCTTGCAGGCTCGTCATCATTGCCGCCCAATTTTGCCATTTCCGCATCGATCGCATCGTCTTCGATCTTGGGAAACAGCAGCACCATTTCGCCGAGCTCGTTTCCGGATGGTAGCTCGGTATCCAGAGCATTTTGCCATGTGTACCCGGATGCATCCGGGAGATCGAGCATCTTCCAGAGCTTCTGGACGCTGAATGGAATGACCGGCTCGAAATAGACAGCCATCGCGGCAATCGCTTTGATGCAGTAGTGCAATGTCGTCCCGCAGCGGTCCTTATCGGTCTTCAGCGCCTTCCATGGCTCCTGATCGTTGAAATACTTGTTCGAAATCCGGGCAAGGTTCATTGTGGAAGCTACCGCCTCCCGGAAACGGAAGCGATTGTAGCTCACCTCGATCTTCGCCACTTCCTTCTTCAGCTCGTCGATGAAAGCCGTATCTGCAGGGTCAACTGAAGTTGCCTCCGGAATCTTGCCATCGAAATTCTTCCGCGTGAAGTGGAGCGTTCTGTTCACGAAATTGCCCAGAATATCCGCCAGTTCATTGTTATTGCGGGCCTGGAAATCCTTCCAGTAGAAGTCCGAGTCCTTCGTCTCCGGCATGTTCGTGGCAAGCGCGTACCTCAGCGGATCAGGTTCGAACCGGTCGAGGAATTCATTCAGTGTGATGGACCAGTTCTGGCTCTTGCTGAACTTCCTGCCTTCCAGGTTCAGGAATTCGTTCGCGGGTACGTTTTCCGGTAAAACGTAGTCCCCTTTTTCCATCAGCATGGATGGGAACATGACGCAGTGAAAGACGATATTGTCCTTCCCGATGAATGCAAGGTACCTCGTGTCCTCGTCGCACCAGTACCGTTTCCAGTCTTCGGGATTGCCCTGCTGCGATGCCCACTCCTTCGTCGAAGAAATGTAGCCCAGCACAGCTTCGAACCATACGTAGAGTACTTTACCCTCGGACTCAGGCAGCGGAATCGGGATTCCCCATGTCATATCGCGGCTGATCGGCCTATCCGATAGGCCCGCCTTCAGCCAGCTTTGTACCTGCCCGTAGACGTTTTCCTTCCAATCCTTTTTGTGGGATTCAACGAATTCCTCCAGCTGCTTCTGGTACTTCCCAAGCGGATAGTACCACTGCGTTCCGCTTTTCACCACAGGCGTCTCATCGGTGAGGAGGCTCTTGGGATTCACGAGCTCTGTCTGCTTGTAATACTTACTGCAGTTTTCACACTGATCGCCGTACGCTCGCTCATATCCGCAGTGGGGACAGGTACCGATGACAAACCGATCGGGCAAAAACATCTTCGCCTTCTCGTCGTAGAGCTGATCTTCGACCTTGCTTTCCAGGACGTCCTTTTTGTGGAATTCCGTGAAGAACTCCTGTGCAGTCTCGTGGTGTATATCGAGCGAGGTGCGTGAGTAGTTATCGAAGCTCATACCGACGCGCTCGAACGCCATCTTATTCGAATTGTGGTAGCGGTCGATGATTTCTTTTGGTGTGACGCCTTCCTTGTTTGCGGAAATCAGGATACTTACGCCGTGCTCATCCGAACCGCATATATACAGGACGTCTTCTTTTCGCTGACGCAGATAGCGCACAAAAATATCAGCCGGCAGATAAGCGCCGGCTAAATGTCCTAAGTGAATTTCACCATTCGCGTATGGCAGTGCGGATGTGACAAGCGTTCGTTTGAATGCTTTGCTCATAATCTGTCTTGTATCAAGGGCTTGTGTTTGGGCGGCGGACTATTCTTCGTCATCCTTCTTGGAGCGTGCTCTGCCTCCAGGAACAGGAATCTGATAGTCGTAAATCTTGGTGTACAGCGTACGCAGGCTTATACCGAGCACTTCGGCTGCGTCCTTCTTGCTGAAGTTACAATCTTTCAGCACGCGCTCGATGTGAATTCTCTCGATATCACTCAGCGACATTTTGGCGAGCTCGCTGCCGCTCACGCCTTCAACCTCGGAGGTTGAGGCATAGTCAAGCACGATATCGCCTGCATCGATGACTTCGTTCGATGTGAGAATAATTGCGCGTTCGATGACGTTTTCCAACTCACGCACGTTGCCCGGCCAGTGGTAGCTCTGCAGCTTTTCGAGAGCATCTTCTGCTACCTTCTTCGGCTCTTTCCCGCGGGACTTCGTAACGATGAAATGCTCGACGAGTTCGGGAATATCATCCTTGCGCTCGCTCAGTGAAGGTAGAGTCAATGTGATAACATTGAGACGGAAAAGCAGGTCCTCTCTGAACGCACCGTCCTTTACCGCGTCCTTCAGGTTCCGGTTGGTGGCAGCGATGATGCGGCAGTTGGCCTTCATCGTCTGTGTACCGCCGATGCGCCTGAACTCCCCAGTTTGAATAAACCGCAACAGCTTCGGCTGGATCGTCATGTTTATCTCGCCGATTTCGTCGAGGAACAGCGTACCGTTGTTCGCGACTTCCACCATGCCGTGCTTCAGCGCCTGAGCGTCGGTAAATGCACCCTTCTCATGGCCGAACAGTTCGCTTTCGAGCAGGTTTTCGGGGATCGACGCGCAATCCAACGCAACGAACGGCTTATCCTTCCGGTTGCTCATCTTGAACGTAAGGTTCGCGATAACCTCCTTACCCGAACCGCTTGGCCCCTGAATGAGCAGGTTACTGTCGGTAGGTGCGACCTTGTACACCGTCTCGAGAATCTGCTCGAATGCGGGACTGTTCCCTACTACATTCTTTGCCTGTTGACGCCGATCGAGCTCAGACTTGAGATACACATTCTCCATCTTGAGCTTGCGATGCTCCAGCGCCCGGTCGATCGTTTGAAGCAGCTCAGAGAGATCATACGGCTTGGTAACATAATCGTACGCTCCCAGCTTCACGGTCTCCACCGCTGTTCTAACGTCTGTGAACGTCGTCAACATGATGACCTCGGAGCCGAGCGTATTCTCATTGATATGCTTCAAGACTTCGATGCCATCGACACGGGGCATCTTGATATCAAGAAGTATGACATCATATTGCTGGCGCTGAATCTTATTTATTGCCTCGATCCCGTTTATTGCGCTCTCAGTTTGGAACCCGTTATCGACGAGTTTCGCGCATAGCACATCACGAAACAGCTTTTCGTCATCAACGACGAGGATAGATGCTCCAGATTTTAATTTCTTTTCGCTCAAGGCCGGATCCCGTCTTTGTTACTGGTTTTCTTGAAATTTTGGTAGTGTGAAATAAAACGTTGTGCCTTTGTCCAATTCGGATTCGAGCCAGATGTTACCGTCGTGATGCTCGATGATCCTCTTGACGATGGTTAATCCCGCACCGTTTCCTTCGTATTCTTCTCTTGGTTGAAGCCGCTCGAAAATCTTGAAGATTTTTTCGAAATACTCGGGTTCAATTCCAATCCCGTTGTCCTTCACGCCAAACTGCCAGAATTCGTTGTCGGCTTCTTCGAGAAGCACATGGACGCTTGGATTGGGCTTATCGTTGAATTTTATGGCATTGCCGATAAGATTGAAGAAAACCTGCTCAATACGCGTCTTATCTCCATAAACATACGGTACATTCTTCGGGAGCACAAGAGACGCATTGTTTTTCGAGATTCGATGAGAAAGATTTTGCTCTACATTATACAGGACTTCCTTCAGATCTACTCGCTCTGGTGGACTCGAAATACGCCCGATTCTTGATAGATCGAGCAGTGCATCAATCAGTGAGCCGAGGCGCTTCGAAAAGTCAATCAAAGAGCTGATGTAGGTCTTGCCGGTTTCGTCGAACGATTCGTAGTACTCATCGACGAGCAGATTCGAGATGAACGAAATACCGGCGAGCGGCTCTTTCAAGTCATGCGAGACGACGTACGCAAATTCATCGAGCTCCTGATTCTGCTTGGCAATCTCCTGCGATTTCGTGATCGAATCGTCGAACAGTATGGCGTTCTCCAACGATCCTCCGACGGAAGTGCCTAACGCATTGGTGAAACGCAGCAGCTCCTCATCCCGCCGCAGATGGAGCGGGGTCACAATTGAAACGGCGCCGATGAGTGACGCTTTATGCACCAAGGGGATCATCAACGTCACCCTTGGCTCATTGCTCCCGTATTCTTTAATCCTGTGGTATTCCCGCACGCCGCGCACCAGTGCTTCGCCTTTTTCCATCAACAATCCATCTTCGAGCGACGGCCTGAATGCGTTCTTCACGGTATTCGGCAGGTCATCCTGACTGAAGGCCATCGGCGTAAACTGCATGGCTTCCCTATCCAGGAAGTACAGCCCGCCGACTATTCCTTCAAACTGTCTGACCATCTGACGCAGTGAAACGCTTGCGATCTCTTCAAGCTTCAGCGTCTCGCTGATCTTCAGAGTAAGGTTGTTGATGAACTCCAGTTCATCCTTGCGGGCCCGCAGTTCGCGCTGCGTTCGAAGGGTTTCGCTTACATCGCGCCC
>PABJ01000141.1 GCA_002699105.1 Ectothiorhodospiraceae bacterium
ACGCGCTCGGGATTGAGGAAGCGCTCGAAGAGCAGATCGTAGCGTAGCGGATCGACGTTTGTGATGCCTAGCGCGTATGCGACGAGGCTCCCAGCCGCGGACCCGCGGCCCGGACCTACACGGATACCTTTTGCCTTCGCCGAATTGATGAAGTCCTGCACAATCAGGAAATACCCGGAGTAACCCATCTTGGTAATGATGCCAAGCTCGTGGTCCAGTCTTTCGGTCACACTGGAATCCATGTCCGGATAGAGCTTCCTGACGCGTTCGTTCGCGATATAGGTCAGGTACGCATCCAGATCCTTCTCTTTGTGTTCTTCCGGGATCGGGAATTCAGGCATATACGTCTGTTCAAGATCGAGCTTGAACGTACACTTCTCGGCAACCTCAAGAGTGTTGTCAGTCGCGCCGGGATAGTCCTTGAAGAGTTCAACCATCTCTTCGGCGGACTTGAAGTACACCTGGTCGGTACCGTAGCTGAGTTCTTCGATGTTTTCGATCTGGCGGGTATCGGCGATGTGGATGAAGACGTTATGCGCAATGGCGTGATCGCGGTCGATGTAATGACAATCATTCGTCGCGATAAGCTTCATGTCCATATCTTTGGCGAGCTTCACCATGCCCTCGCGGACGATTTTCTCCTTCTCAATTCCGTGATCCTGGATCTCGAGGTAGACATCGTCTTCGAAGATGTCCTTCAACTGCGCCGCAATGTCCTTCGCGGTGTCGTAGTCGTCCGCAGCGAGGTACGATGAGACAACCCCTCCTGCGCAGGCTGTCAGCGCGACGAGTCCTTCGGAATGCTGCCGCAGCAGTTCGAAGTCGATGCGCGGCTTGTAGTAGAAGCCTTCCGTGTGCGCCAGGCTGGTGAGCTTGATGAGGTTGCGGTATCCCTGGTTGTTCTTGGCGAGCAAGACGATGTGGTTGTATCCGTGGCGTTTACCTTCGGGATGGTCGTGTCCGCCGCGGTCTTTGCGCGATCCCTTGGTAACCATGTACATCTCGTTGCCGATGATCGGCTTGATGCCTGCCGTGGTGGCCTTTTTGTGGAATTCCACCGTGCCGAACATCGATCCGTGATCGGTGAGGGCTATCGCAGGCATGTTGTTTTCAACGGTCGCGTTAACGAGATCGTCGACCGAACATGCGCCGTCGAGGAGAGAATAGTGTGTGTGGTTATGAAGGTGTATGTAATCCGCCATCCCGGGGAAGTTCTTTCGTTCGTTGCAACAGGATACCGGATAAAATATACCCGCGACGGCGCATGGAAGCAACGGCTGTCGCGGGCGGAATGATGCGGCGTTCCGCTAACTGGTTGATTGCGTTAGAATTGCGTCCGCAGGGAAAGAATGAGATTTCTTCCCGGTGCGCTCACACCGGAAGAAAACGGACGGTAGTGAATATCCATGATGTTTTCCAGACCGAGATTCAGCTGCAGATAGCGCGAAAACTGGTAGGATATTCTGGCGTTCAGGATAAACCATTCCGGCGTACCGAACTCCGTCGCTTCGGTCTCATTATCCTCGCCGCTCGGACTGTAGTCGTCGATCTTTTTCCAGCCGTTATAGACGACTTCGAACGATGAGCGCACTCTATCGGCACGGTACATGAAACGGGCACGGCCATAGACCGGAGGGATATGCCCCAGCGGCACGTCGGCGCTCTTATCCCAGCCATAGGTGTAGGTCAGCGCGCCGTCGAGGGAGAATTCGGATGTGACGTCCATGACGAACCGCGCCGAACCGCCGTACAAGTACGCTTCGCCGGCGTTTACGTTTGCCTGCACCTGGCTCTGCACGCCGTCGTACAGGATGGAATCCTGCCCGTTGAACCGGAAGTCCCTCCGGACGATAGCATCCGTAAGGATCGTATAAAACCCGGTAATGCTGACGTTCGACATCGCACCCATGGTACGCAGGAGCGTGAGCTCCGCGTTATACGCCAATTCCGGCGAGAGATCGGGATTCGGGACGATGACAGTGCCCGGACTCGAATCGAACACTTTTCCTACATCGTCGACGTTCGGTGCGCGGAAGCCCGAGGAGAGATTTGCATTCACCTGCCAATCGGGCAAGGGGCGGTAGACAAGACCAAGACTGCCGTTCAATGCGCCGTTGGTGAGGGATATCTCATCAAACGGGAAATCGTAGAAGGTTTTATCTTCGAGCTTCGATTCGAGGGTCACATAGCTGTAGCGGGTTCCCGCGGAAAGCAGCACCTTTTCGCTAATATCCCATTGGTAGGATAGATAGGCGGCGAACGTATTCATCGTGCTACCGCCATCCGGATAGCGGGTTGCCTCCGGGGTCCGCTCACCCGTTTCGATGTGCAGGTTATACGCCTCGGATTGGACGTCGTTCAGTACGACTTCCGCGCCGTAAAACAGCCGGTGCCTTTCGGGCGCGAGCTCCTTATCGACATCGAGATTGACGGATATCACCGTCACGTCTTCTTCCTGATGGCGCTCCTGCGGACTCCCGAATCTCCTGCTGATCCTGTCCTCATCGATCATCTGATGCGCGAGCGTGAGTTTCAGGTGGTCGTAGAAGCCCGTCTGGGCGTTGGCATTGAGGCGCAAGGTGTTCATGGTCCAGTTTTGCGGACCATAGTACCAATCCGCATACCGAAGCTGCCCGTTGCGGTATTCGGCGAGCCGGTCGTAGCGCGGCACATCCGATGATGTGCTCAGATGCAGACCGTACTGGATATCGAATTCCGTGTTGGGCTTGTAGCGGAGTTTCTGCAGCAGATTGAACTGGCTGTATCCGGTAAACTTCTGCACATTCGGCTCGTCGTTTTGCACGACCACATCCTGCCCGTTGATGCGCTCAACGTATTCGTATCGCTTGCCCCAATCCGGGTAGAATGGATTCACGATATTCCCGCGCCTGAGATCGCCGAAATCCTTGTAGGTCACGGATGTGAAGGAGGCGAGGTTTTCGAATCCCAGGTTCAGATGCGCATGGCCCGTCTTCTCCATGTTTGCCGTGGCGTAGCGAGTGAACGCTCCGCCGAACAGCCGCAGGCCCTCGTCGATAGCGAACCTCGGCTCGCGCGTGTGGAAATCCATTACCCCGCCGAGTGCGTCGCTGCCGTAGATCACCGAGCCCGGTCCGAAGACGATCTCCGCGCTCTCAAGCTCCGAGGGCTCCAGTGTGATAACGTTCTGCAGGTGTCCGCTGCGGTAGATTGCGTTATTCAATCGCACACCATCAACCACGATGAGAACTTTGTTCGCCTCGAATCCCCGTATGACGGGACTTCCTCCGCCCATTTGGCTCTTCTGCACGAACACTTCGCCCGTCTGCGCCAGCATATCCGCCGCCGTTTGGGGATTCTGGAAAGCAACCTCCCGCGGCTGAATCGGCGTGACCCGCACAGGAATATCCATCCGGTCCTGCTCCCATTTATTCGCGGACACTACAACCTCGCCTGTATTGATCAGGCGCTCCCTCATCAGAACCGTATAATCGTTTGCCTCGATCTGAGACCAAGTGAGAAGCTTTGTCTCATAGCTAAGGTGCTGCACGCGTACAGTATCTCCAGGCGAAGTATCGCTCAGCCTGGCAGTGCCTTGTGAGTTCGTCACAGCCGAGGCGCCGCTCTGAAGATTATACAGCGTCGCGCGGACGATGGGTTGAAGCGTCGTGCGGTCGAGTACGGTGATCTCCTGCGCGGAAAGTGCGCCGGTACACAGCACTGCGAAAATGAAAAGCGAGAGGTGTTTCATGATGCTGATTGTGAGTCGGTTGCCGTTCGCCGAGATCTCCCGACGAAGGAAAACAGTTGTATTTACCTGGAATAACTTACGAACATTCAGCAAGCAGAAAAGCGCCGAATTGGTCTTCCTTACCGATTTTACAAAGAGATGGACACCGGGAAGGTGTCCATTTGCCGGCTATAAGATGTAAGCGAATGCAGCTGCTATTCGGCGACGACGAACACTCTTGCAGTGCGTGCCTTCGATGTCGAAACCGAAATAAGATACGAGCCGGGTTCGAGAGCGGGGACATCAAGCGAAATGGAATGGGTTCCAGGGCTGTACTCCCGGCTTTCCTGCGTAGCAACCGTACGGCCCAGCATATCGTGAATCGAAACCTGCACAACATCGCTGCCCGGTATCGTAAACGAGAGTACGGCTTCCGGTACAGCGCCGGGGACGGGGTTCGGATAGAGGCTGTTCACCTTGAGCGAGCCTGCCGATTCCGCTGCGTCTCCAACGGAGGTCGATGTCGGAACAAACCGGTGAATGAACCCGCCGAAGCCTGCGAAGTAGAGATTATCGTTAGCGTCTGTGCCGAAGGTGCTGATGTTGATGCCAGTGTTATCCAACAGCTCGACGACCGGATCGCCTGTACCGTCGTATTCCAATGACCAGATTCTCCCCGAGACAAAATCCGCGTAGATGTACTTGCCGTAGAGCTCGGGATTTAGTGCGCCGCGGTACACGTGGCCGCCGGTGATCGAACGCCCGAAGCTGTGATCGTATTCCACGATCGGCAGCTCGAGTCCGGTTTGATCGCAGCCAGTAGGCGGTTCGAAGCAGTGGAAGCCCTCCATGACGTCCCAGCCGTAATTCTTTCCGCTTTCGATGATGGAGACCTCTTCGTACTGGTTCTGACCGACATCGCCCGTCCAGAGCCAGCCGGTTTCAGGATCGAAGCTAAAGCGCCAGGGATTGCGCAAACCGTAGGCATAGATTTCCGGTCGGGCGCCCGGCGTGCCGACGAAGGGGTTATCTGCGGGTATCGCGTAGTTATTTCCCCCCTCCGTGTTATCGACATCGATGCGGAGCATCTTCCCCAGCACAACCTCCAGGTTCTGCGCATTTCCCCAGGGATCGCCGCCGCTGCCGCCATCGCCGGTGCCGATGTAAAGGTAACCGTCCGGTCCGAACGCAATCTGTCCGCCATTATGGTTGCCGGCCGGCTGCTCGAATTCCATAATGACTAACTCGCTTCCGGCATCCGCCTGGTCCGGATTGGAATCCGAGACGGTGTACCGCGCTATGACGTTCCGGCGTGGATTCGAGGCGGAGTGATTCACATAGAAGTACCCATTCTCCTCATAGTCCGGATGGAACGCCATCCCGAGGAGGCCCTCTTCATTGTTGGATGTACGGACCTTCGAGCGGATATCAAGGAAGACCTCTGCCGTAGAAGCAGCCGGATCGTTATCCATCACCTTGATGATGCCGGCTTGCTCTAAGATGAACAGCCTATCGCTGCCATCGCGGGGATCCTGAATATCCACAGGGAGGGTGAATCCTACGTTCGGGAATGCGATCTCCGTCACCTGCGCTGTTGCAACAACGGTAGCTGTGGAGAAAATCAGCATGTATATGATGAATTTTATGGCGGTTTTCATACGCATAGAAGCTTGTGGGTAGAGAAAGTGAGCGACATTTTCCCAACGCTTTGGCGGTGAATTTGGTTCTACATGCGCTGAAAACAAGGGGGAAATAAAAAAACCGCACGCGGGGAACGTGCGGTCTACCAAGCGTTTGTTCTGATCCCGGTAGGGAGGGCCGAAACCAGAGCTTTTGGCATTGCCCAAATTAATGCATGAACAACTAAATGCAAAATTTTTGTGAATTTTTTTTCGGGCTAGTCCGACGCCTCGTCATCCGCATCCAGCAACTGATCCAGCATCTCGAACCCGTACCGCAGGTGCGGGATGACGATAGAACCCCCGATGACGAGGGCAATATTCATTGCTTCTATGATCTCTTCCTTGCTGGCGCCTTCTGTCACGCATCTATCGAGATGATAAAAGATGCAGTCGTTGCAGCGCAGCACCATGGACCCGACAAGCCCCATAAGCTCCTTCATCTTCACCGGCAGCGCGCCCTCGCGGTACGCGGCAGTATCGAGCGCAAAGAAGCGGTTTAACTCCTTCATGCCCGCACCGAGAATCTTCTCGTTCATCTCGGTGCGGTACATGCGGGTTTCTGCTATGGACTTCGCCATCGTCAGGCCTTCTCTTCCCAGATCATCGCAATGTTGATAACGGTCAGGACGGCTTTCTGCATATCCTGAACGCTGACCCATTCGGTCTTGCTGTGGAAGCTGTGCTCGCCGGCGAAAATATTCGGGCATGGCAGGCCCATGTACGATAGGCGCGAACCGTCCGTTCCGCCGCGGATGCTTCCGATGTGCGGTTCGATGCCGATGCGTTCCATGGCTTCCTTGGCGTTTTCCATGATATACGGATGGTCGTCAAGGATGAAGCGCATGTTCCGGTAGCTTTCTTCCACCTTTACCTCCACGGAGGATTTCGGGAATTTCGCAACGGCAGCATCGGCAAGAGAGCGCAGTTCGGCTTCTTCTTCGCGCAGTTCTTCGGTCTCGAACGAACGCAGCAGCATTTTCACCATCGTTTCCTCGATTCCACCGTTCAGGACGTACGGGTGAACGTACGGTTCTTTTTTCTCCGTCGTCTCGGGGGAGAGGCGGTCCTTCGGGAGCGAATCCAGGAAGGCAGCCGCGACCTTGATGCTGTTCACGAGCCTATCCTTGGCGAACCCCGGATGGATGTTCACGCCCTTGAACGTAAACGTGATGCTATCGGCGCAGAAGGTTTCGTTCTCAATCGTGCCGAGCTGCTCGCCGTCCACAGTGTACGCATAGTCTGCACCGAACTTCTCGACGTTGAAGAACTTCGTGCCCTGGCCGACTTCCTCGTCGGGGGTGATGCACACGCGGATCTTTCCGTGCTTGATCTCCGGGTGCTTGACGAGGTATTGCATGGCATCGAAGATTTCTGCGATACCTGCCTTGTTATCGGCGCCGAGGAGCGTGGTTCCATCCGCAGTGATGATCGTTTCGCCGACTTTATCCTTCAGGTCGGGATTGTGATCGACAGAGATGACGATCTCCGGATCTTCGGGCAGGACGATGTCCTTGCCGTCGTAGTTCTCGTGCAGCACAGGCTTGACGTCCTTGCCGGAGACTTCCGGACTTGTATCCATGTGCGCAATAAATCCGATAACCGGGACGTTCTCCTTGTCAGTTGTGGCAGGGAGTGTGCCGGTCACATAGCCGTATTCGTCCATTTCCACATCCTGCAGGCCTATCTCTTTCAGTTCTTTGACGAGTTCTTCGCCAAGGACTTTCTGTTTCAGCGTGCTCGGGAATGTGGAGGAGTCTTCCTGGCTCTGGGTATCGTATTTCACGTATTTGAGGAAGCGATCGACGCAGGAGAAGGTGATGTCGGAAGGAATCATGTCAGCGGTTCCTGGATTGGTTCAACTTTGTAGGAACTGAAATGTATGCCGATGCGGGGGGAATTCAAAGACGGCCGGCAGGGAACGGGCAGAATGGCGTATGCAGGCTTGGAACATGGTACTGAATTTATCCATTGCATCTCGCGGATAAAAGAGTAGATTATACGGTATAGCATCGTCTTCCACCTATCTGCGAGGGGCACCATGATACGCAGCATCTTTCTTATCATCCTATCGGGCATGATCACCACCGCCTATGCCCAGGATTGGAAACCAATCGAATTCAAACCCGGAAACATCAGGATCTATAAGGCCGAGGAAGGTGAAAATAGAATCATTTACACGGAAGTAGTGACCAGTATCAACTATCAACGGCCAGTTGGCAGGGATTCGTCAATATTGCAATCATTCTTCGAGTTTAATGATGGAGAACCTTCATATTCAGATACCAACCCACTTGGCCTAGAGGACTGGTCGCTCACACCTGGGCAAAGCTACCTTGTTAAGGAAAAAGGTGCAGTATACAGGGTTAAGCAGGAAGTTCAAGACTACAAGAAGGTTTTTTGGTATCTATTTTCTCCACCGCAAGGGGATACTTTGAAAGTATATGATGGTAGTGATCTCTCTAAGCCGATTGTCATCACCCACATCCGTTTATTCGATACCTTAGTCCAAAGCAGACAGGTTAGAGCATTCAGCTATAGACAGAGACGTGCATCGCAGCTGTGGTCTACAGTAACTGTAGTTGAGCAATTTGGTCTTGTTCGCGTAGAATTTCCGGGTCACCCTGACCCTGAGTACTCCCTCCATAGCGCATACATCGATAGCACTGCATACAATTGGGAGAGTCGCCTCATCGAAACTCCCAAAATATGTGCTGATTTCCAAAAGATGTTCTACCGTTATGATGACGGCCGGTTGTTCGATTCGACCTTGTTTTATGTATCACCTGATACAATAGACGGTACAGCGTACTTCCAGGCTGCAGCCTCATACTTCCATTACGATGCAAGAGGACATCATTTCCGTTATGAGAATGGCGAATTTGTCGTGTATGTAGATTCTGATGAAATAGCCTACCCGGACAGGATGTTAGGTTTGGGTTCAGTTGCCAATGGGAAGATGATAACCGATACATTCTCCGTAAGTGTCAATGGAAAGCTACTGCCCGGCTTCCGAGCCGTCCACTCTTCCCATGATGGTGGTTCTTTCTCCGTTTTTGCCAGCGGCTTGGGTCTCATAGAGTCGCACAGCTGGTCTCATTTCTCGGGTCTCTATGAGTCGAAAGTTGTGCGCGCTTCCTTTTGTGGTGATTTATATAATATCGACGGTCAGCCGCAGGAAAACACCGATGAATGGCTATATAGTGTACATTCCGGTAACGTGCGGGTTTATGGAAACACCAGCGGCACGGCTAAGCTGCTACTTCATGAAAGCAATATTGGTTTAGATGGAAGCCGTCATGTATTGCCCAATAATAGAGCCTTTCATGTCGCACGTTTTCTTGGGACAAGTCCACACCAAGAATTTATACGAAAGTTCTTTCACATATCAGACTATCTAAAGGATGAGATCGTTTGGTTAGATGAGCATGGCATCTTGCGTGTTTACCAGAAGGATATGCCTGGCGAAGATACCCTTACTGCGTACCTCATTGAACCCCCATACACCGACACCATACTGCAATTCGATAACGGCAGACTGGAGGTATTTAACTTTCGCATTCGCCCTCTTGCCGATCTCATGACTTACGGCATGTTTGAATACAATGCCACATATAAAATCGATACAACGATCTGCCGTGTGACAATGGAGGAAACAAAGGGATTTTCTCGCTTCCAATTTCCCAGTGGGGAGGAGTGGTACCTCAGCAGTGCAATCATTAATGATTATAAGCTCAACCGCGATCCGCATACGTGGGATATACCTTCCCTTTGCGAGGATAACCTCTGGGTGTATGATGTCATCGGTACCGATTCTGTAAGGCAGTACTTTACTCTCGAACCGACGGAGATAAACGGTACCACATATTATTACAATAGGAACATTACGCCGGTACATTATCACTGGCTCGATCAGTACCCTGTCCTTCATCACCCGATGCGGACAGAGGACGGCGTCATGTATGTCAATATCAACGGAACTGAGAAGGAAATAGAAGACAGCCAGGTATCTCTGGGCGAGCGTATACAGGGTATCTATCTCGTTACCGACACCATGACTCAAATCTTCAACGGTGATAGTGCACGCTCGTTCCACGCAGAGTACCTTACACCAAACTCAGCCTCTGAATTCATCTGGACCGATGGTATCGGCATGACCTATTTCCACACACAACCGGATTTAGGGCTTTATCCCAAGTACAAACTCGTCTACGCGCGGATTTGCGGGCAGGAGTACGGTAAGCCAGTGAGCGTTCCGCCGGTGCCGCCGGTTGCAAACAGCTCGGAGATCGTGCAGGTGTACCCGAACCCTGTCTCCGCGAGCCACGGCAGCGTGGCGCTCCACACAAGCGAAGAGCAGCACGGCACAGTGCATGTGGCAATCTACGACGCCTTGGGCAGGAAGGTGCACACGGCCGCGTACGAGCGGCTCGGTTCAGGCGGGGTTCCGCTATCCGTGCGCGGCTTCACACCAGGCGTGTACTACATATCCATTACCGGGGCGAATATCAACGTAACCAAGCAACTGGTGGTATCACAATGAAATACCTTATCACACTTATCGCACTGATAATCGGTACTTCCACCGCGATTGCGCAGGATTGGGAGACCATGGAGTTCAGGACAGGTGACATCAGGATATATCATTTCAAGGATGATAGCAGCAGAATCATACACTCATCGGGTCCAATTTCAAACAATGGCCTACATGATACTCTGCGGTTGGTATCTGACCACGATATTAGGTTCGACACCTCTGACGTGAATCAGCATATTCTTTTACATTATCGGACAAACTATAGTAGCGGCATATCATCTCTCATTATTGATACTATTGGCGCCGTTTACAACTTACGGCCGTCATCAAACTATCCCGCAGGCGGTACGTTCTGGTATTTGATCACTCCACCCAGTAGTGATACAACAATAGTAAAAACAAGAGTACTTGGCAGTTCTTATGCTCTGCTTTTCGACGTTCACGTGATAGATACCGTTGTTCTTGGGGACACAGTGCAAGCAATGGTGTATACCCAACAAACTGACAGTACGTTGGCAAGAGTCATGGTTGCAGAGAGATTCGGATTAGTGCGATACGAGGCAATCTTTCCCGTGCGAAAGGAGATATATATGTACTCAGCATATATCGATAGCGTAGCGTACAATTGGGAATCGAAGCCTTACGAGATTCAAGAATTCTGTCTCGACAATGCATATTATTATGATGTATATGAGAATAATGCGTACTACTCTTCTATCGAAAGTGTTATAGATGAAGCAGAGCCTATATATCCATATGTTTATTATGAGTCTATCCCCTACTTTGTGCTGTACCATTATGATTCAGCAGGACTCCCATTTCGTTATCGTAATGGAGAATACCATGATTTCAACTATGGCCAGGATAAAATACTCCCTGTGCGGGAGCTAGGAATCGGGTCCATTGTCAATACAGTATATAACGTCACCGACACTGGTAGCATGATTTATGAAGGCACCGTACGACCCTGGATATCGTGGGGATCTGTAGCGAAGGACAGTTCGTGGGGCGCGATCTATAAGTGGCTGAGCGGGATTGGAGTTACAAGGTATCTTAATGTCAGAACAGGTCGTATGCAGTCGTACTTCCTGCGAAGAGCATCTATATGTGACAGTGTCTATATAATTGATGATCTACCAGACTCACTAGAGTCTAACTGGTATGTCTCCTTAAAGCCGGGCAACATCCGCGTGTATGTCTCGGATACGAGCTTTATCGATACCGGATATGTTGTACAACGGGATATGAGTTATACAAAGACCACACCGCCTGATCCGGGTGAAGTAGACTCTGTTTATAGCGCAACGTACGGAATAATCCAACGCAGAGCTGGAGAGGACAGGGAGATCTGGGACATGCTTGGAGTTCATTCATCGCACTCACTAAGAGTGCGCAGGGCCGATGGCTTTATAGTCGATGATATTGATATAGGCCATGATACAATTACTCATGTATTGTATCTGGGTCGTTCGCCTGGGAAAGACACTGTTATTCAGGTACCCGGTTCCAACCGTTTCAGCATAAAGGAATTCAGGTTCTTCGACACAACAGTGTTTCGTAGTAAATTCCGCAAGTCCTTTGCATACAAAGTCTATGATTTGGAGAAACAGATTGCTGAGGTGATCGTAGCGAAACCGTTCGGTATTGTAAGAATCGTAGGGAGCCAATTTGGCATACATAGAGAATGGTACTTGAGTAGTACTATTATTGATGGCCGTGCCTACAACCATCCAAATTGGATGTTGTATACACCCCTCCTCTGTCAGGATTATCAAACAACTTTCGCAATTCAATATCATCTTCCTGAGACCAAATACAATCATGTCTCCCTATCTGATACGTTGATAGATGGCCTGGTATACAAAGAACTTGTCGGCTCACACGCACTTGACAAAGAACTCTACCATCACATGCACTACAATGACTTGGTTACGGAGCACAGACTATATCGTTTCCAAGGCGATCTTTTCCAGTACCACGATGGCAGCGAATACCGCGTGCCAAAGTCATCACTCTCCTTAGGCAGCATTGTTCCTCAAAGAAGTGAGGAAGATTTGTTGAACTTCCCACATCAGAATAGCTATATGGTGGTGGATACTGCCTCCGTCGTATTCGATGGCACAACATTTCGTTCAGCAAGATTTATGCGAGTTAACCTCAACGGTATTCCATACCAACATACTGATGGTTTTACTTGGCTCGAATCGGTAGGTCTTTTCCAGCTCGAAAGGAGAGTCTTCGATGATTACCTGACGGCGCAACTCGTCTACGCACGGATTTGCGGGCAGGAATACGGCAAGCCAGTGGGTGTTCCGCCAGTGCCGCCGGTTGCGAGCAGCTCGGAGATCGTGCAGGTGTACCCGAACCCTGTCTCCGCGAGTCACGGCAGCGTGGCGCTCCACACAAGCGAAGAGCAGCACGGCACAGTGCATGTGGCAATCT
>PABJ01000142.1 GCA_002699105.1 Ectothiorhodospiraceae bacterium
CCGCTGTCGTCGTAGTAGCCGAACTTGTCGTATTCCTTACGCAGCGCCCGCCAGTTTCGGTTCGCGCGATCACGGTAACGCTTGTGTTTTTCGGTATCGGTCATGGCCCCTCCCAGCGAGTTAGTAAACCTTGCAGGCAATGTCAGAGCAAGCCCGCGCAGAGTTACGCCATACGATCAGTCGCCGTACCTTACCTGCGCTGCTACCCTCTCAGTCGGCGAATAGATGTGGATGATGTCCTGATGTATTCGGTCGTGAGGTGGCGTGCTGCCACTATGGAAATAATAAAAGGATCCGGGCTCGCTTAGAGCTCGCGTGATTCGTTGGTACGTTTCCGGTTTCCATTCAGACTCGCACTCGCAGACCAGATTGCGGCACTCACCAAGACTGCGCGTCTCTTCTTGATTTTCGAATCGGATCGGCGTTGTGTTCCACTCCGTCCATCCATTCGGTTCAGGGGTAGGTGAAGCCTCTTTGAGAGACACAACCGCATAGGTGCATCCCAGATTCAGGCTTGGAAGCCATTTACGACTTTCCAATACGTCTTCAACCGGCATAGAACTGAAGACATCCGCTGCGTAATTTCGGTTCTGCTCCGACTCAAAGGCGATCCAACTCACACGAACCAGCCCGATACCGATGACGGGATAGATTGCGAAACGAAAGATCTTCTTAGGTAGGCTTTTCATTCATTTTCAGCCCACAAGCGGCATCGTTGAACGTCGTGGTATCGTGACAATAAACGGTTGGTGGAGCATCGATGAATCGCTTTGTTGTGGCAGGCGCGTCATCGCTACTTACTATTGACCGAGTATACCAACCAGAAAACGGCCGCTGTCACAAAGCCACCGAAAGCAAAAAACGAGGCTTCAAGATAAGGTGACGGACGGGTACTAAACATTGGAATCGCCCAACCAGCACCGATTATTGCGCCGACGAGAAGCACTGGTGATCCGTGGAGCAAGCGAAGACGATTCAGGATGAGTAATGAAGGCACCCCGATAAACACAACGCTCATCGTCACGATGATGAAATACGCTAGCGTAAGCGTCGGGATATCTGCCAAACCCACAAATACCTTGCCGACGGGGCCTCCGTACCAGGCATGTAAAACGGCAAGCGTGAAGGCGCTGACCAGAGTGCCGACCGCCAACGCTATGCTAAATCGCTTCCAGTTCATTGTTCAGGCTTCCAGAATCAACAATCACCGCAACGGACGCCCTGCAACCATATTCCGCAGAATGTGTATTGAAGTGCAGTATTGTCTTAGCGCTCACTACACCCGCTACCAAACGCCTGCGGATGAACCATGCCCGCATCGCCGAATTCTTCCCAAGCCGGCTTGTCACTTGAATAGATGTGATGCTCGACCTTGAGATCGTCCCCACCGAGTGTGATTAACCCCGCCGGTATTGCCATGCTGTCTGCGTCATTGGCTCTTGGCAGAGGTGATCCGCATACCGTACAAAAGTTAGTCGTCCACTCACCGACGGGCGCGTCCCATGATCGTATTGAATCCACACCGCTGTCCCAATGGAATATCTGATTGGAAGCAATGATGATCGGGACGCCTCCCGCGCCTGTGGCTTTTCTGCAGGTCGAGCAATGGCAAACAATAATCTGAGAAGTATCGCCGGTGATTGTGAACTTCACTTCGCCACAAACGCATTCGCCTTTCATCATTTCGATGGGGACTCCGAGTTGGAAGTTGGTCCCGTGCCGAGACCACGAATCAAGTATCGGCACACTGGGAACCGCGTTCTATGTGTTGACTCACCATGTGTTTATAGAAGAACCTTCTTACGCATAAATCGACTATACCGACCGAGCCCTGGTATGCGAACCAATATCGATATAGATGACCAACTGATTCATGACGTCTTAAAGGCCACAGGGCTGAAGACCAAGGAAGACGCGGTGGAGCTTGGCCTAAGGACACTACTTAGACTAAAGAAACAAGAAAATATCCGGAACTTCCGAGGCAAGTTGCACTGTACGGGAGACTTAGACGACATGAGAACCAACTCATGATCGGAGTCAACTCCAGTGTTTGGATCAACTGCTTTTCTGGCGTTGATAATGCTCAAACGGATAACCTTGATAGCACCCTCCTGAAGACAACTCGCTTCCACCCCACTCCTCGGTGAAGTAGTGATCATGCGGAAACTCGCCCGCTTTCGCTTTTGCAGCGATTTCGAGGAGTTGCTTAGCAAAATATTCAAGACCCGCAGGATCGCCATGAACGAAAACCTGGTTGCCTTCTTCATTAGTTTCGAATGTCAGGAGATAACTATCCATAATTCTTCAGAACACATAACGCCTAGCACACGAGCAGCCGAAACAGATCGTAGCGGCGTACAAGCCCCCCAAGCCGAACGCGCATTGCCGTCTGTTCGGCCCGTCGACTCTCAGGTAGCCGGCACATAGTTAAACACCCAAAGGAGCGTCATGAGAATTGGTGACAATGGTGTATATACGAGTAATACCAACTTTGCCTTGTTCAGCAAGGACGCCAGCTTTAACAGCTCTTCGTCACCGGTTCTTCTGATAATCGACTGATCTGAATAGATTAACTCGAACGGAACGCGTTCTCCGCTCACGGGATGCACGATAGAAAACGTCGGGCCACCATTGGGAAAGAGCAATCGCAAGACTTGCATGCTGGAACCAATCCAATGCCCCGAACTCACCTGAAGCCTCTGATACAGCCCAGCATGCCGTGTCGTGTAGATTCTATGCATTTTTCGCATGACGATGAACACAACTATCCCTAGAAGTACCACAGGCGCGAATGCAGATAGAGGCGACATCTACACGCCACCTATCCCCCACATAAAAGGCCGACTGGAGCGATTTTTGACATGTTTGTTGAGGAGCATGGTTGTTTTGTTGATGAGAATAGAGAGTTTTAATGGTTCAGTTGGACGTATACCAAAACCCAAGCCGAAACACGCACAGCGCTTTCCAATACATTGTTGATTCTCAAAGCCCAACTTTTTAGGATTTAGCGACAAAGATTGTTGTCCCCATTGGGAGGCTGCAAAACTTTAAAAACCAAAGCATGAAAGACTTAACTCCGAAAATACAATATGATACCAAGACGTTGTTATTGCTCACACCTCAAATTGCATCAACCCCACCTAAAACTTTAATCAAGCCCACTGGCAGCAAAAAGTCGGGCGTGGAACGAACTGCGCTTTTTACTGTCCGCGCCTATGTGTGAGGAGATGTTATGTGCTTTTGACCTGTCTTTCATTTAAGAACTCCTCCCAAAGCCGAACACACATACAGGCTAAATCAAGAGCGTCTATCGTTTCACTACCTGATAGAACTGAGAATTCCGACCTTACACCAAGGTCTGAATTCATACTTGCGGAGCTATGCTTGCTAACACATATAAATGGGGAGTTTCCACTCCAGCTTCTCTTTATTCTGTTACAATGTTTTTTTCGATTTGCAATATCCGCACACAATTGTATCGACTTATTGACTCGAACAAAATCGTCTATATCTGAATTAGTTAAACCGAATTTGTTAAGCTCTTTGACCCAGTCTCGCAGATGATTACAGTGGACGAAAAAGCTATAAAAATCATCTTGGTGAAACTTCCTGTCTTCCCAAACTAGATAGTTCTCGCCTCGATAGACCCGTTTTAATCTCTCCAAATATCTGTTAACCAACTCTAATTGTTCCATGAACTATCCTATGCACGTAACGCCAGCCGTAACCAGCGCATTTGTAGTGAGCGCAGCGAACGAAAAATGCCTCCGCGCTTACTGCCTTATTAGCTGCTGCCATTTGCTGCCTGAAGGAGAACTAACTTAACTCCATTTTTAATACATAAACGATCGATTTTCTTTATTAGACTAATGGCGTCAGGATCGCTTTCTAATGGATTACCCACAATCAATGCCAATACACCTATGTGCGGAGACTCATCTCCGTAGTGTATGGCTTGGCCGAGACCCTCATGCCATTTTTTCAGGAAGTCGATCTCTATAGCGTAATTGTCTGTCATTACGTCAACGCGACCACGATCAACTTGTACTTCAGTTTCTCCTTCTATTCGTGCTGACAGAGCTTCTGTCCACTTGGCTTCAGGCGACGTGGGTTCTACTGGCAGTCGTAATATTGGCACCAAAACATCAGCAGCGAGTTGAAGGTTAGTTGCTTTGTCCGTTAATACCTCGGACTTTGAGGCGTCATTGCCTTTAATTCGCAGTAGGCCGCCGAGAATTACAGATACAATAACAACAGCCACCCCGACTTTAATGCCGAAGGATATGGGGCGCTTCTTTTTAATTTCGATTTCCATGCTATTTCATCATGGCAAGCACGACAACACCGATAACAATGGCCACAATTATGATTACTGTGTTGTTGTTCTTCTTTACGTGAATGTCTGTTGTACCACTAGCAGTTTTAAAAGTCGACTTTACCTCATAGTCACTTTTGCTTGATTGCTCCAAAGAATTAACTGCTTTTATAGTATTCCCCATATCCCTGGTACTATTTCCAAATCTTTGATCAGCTTCCGCTTGAGAAATATCCAAGCCGAGACGAGCATCTAGAACACTTTGAGTTAACTGCTTTTTTTGTTGCTCAGTTAAATCATCGAGTGCAATGTTCAGCAAACTGCCTCGGCTCTGTTGAAGAGTAAGTGCGGACTGCATCTGTTCTCTTGTCACCAACTCTTTTCCACCGCTCGTCACCTTTCTACCTCCGAATAGACTTTGCATAAGCGTTTGTTTCTCTTGTTCGATAACCACATAAATATTGCCCTGTGGCAACTCAATGCAATGCCGTATGCTTTGTGTATGCGGCATATGATCGACAAGGGATTGTATGCGGTTAAATTCAATGTCTAAATAATTGGATCTTACTTTAGCCTCTTCAAGTTCGAGTGATGCCAATATTTTATTTGCCGCCTCTACATCGCCATTAGCTAGCCAAGCAGCTCGGTTCACCAAGGATTCAGGCAGTTTAAAATCACTCGACACTTTAATTAGCTCCTCTACTACTGGAAAAACATCAGCCTGCCATCTTTCATTTGTTGTTGATACATGGCTATTCTTTTTTTGAAAATAGTGATTTCGTAATTTTGTTATTAGTTCATATTTGACGTTCTGCGGCAGATATGGGGGTATTAGATTCAGAAGCCTTTCGGCTGTTTGACCGCTTAAATTTGTTTTTCCACTTTTCCAGTTCGGAAAGGTTTTTCGTGCATAATTTTCGGCACTCTTACCATGCAGTTGACCATATCTCTTAAACAAGGTGTCTAACGACTGTTCACTTAAAGAAAAGAATATTTTCTGAATATCTTTATCGATACCTGCAAACATGTGAGTCAACTGCTGTCGCTGGCTTACATGGTAAGCCCCCCAGTTTCGTCCGCTCCGGCGTCTTCCGTAATATCTTGCCATCTGGCATATGCTCTTTCTGCAGCTAACGCCCAACGCAAGGGACGACTGAAAGGAGGTCCCTCCCCGAAGGGGCACACCTACCTTTGTTTGTTAAATCAACGTGCCGCAACAATGCTTGTATCGCTTTCCGCTGCCACAACTGCACGGTGAATTCCTAGATTGAGGCGTGGGCTGTTCATACGGAATGTAGTAATGGGGCTGCATCGACTTTTCAAGAGCTTTCTCGAGTAGTCTTTCGGTGGCTCCATCGTCATCATCTATGTTTGTTATGATGAGTGTGATCAATGTAAGAATTAGAGCAATGAAAGCATATAGCTCAGACCTTGTTCTTGGGAGGACATCAGCTAGCCTGGATATTTCTGGGGCTTCATCTCTGATCTTTTGAGCGATTTGCGCAGAGGACTCATTTCGCTCTACCGAGTTAGTAAGAATCTCTGCAAGTTTATTTAAAGTCTCTTCCCGAGACCTAAAGGCACCCAACTCCTTTATTACACCATCAACGACATTGAACACACCGTCCGGAACCGAGCCGATCCCTCCACATCGAGGACAAGGTCCTGATTTGTTTCCGCGAAGAGAAACATTCAGGCAATTATCTAGAAATATCCCTGAACTGAACGCTGCCCCGCAATTATCGCAAAACGCTGGTATTACTGGCATGTATTTCGATCTCTCCTAGGATTTAACGCAGCCAACACGGGCGAGCGTAGCGACTCCAGCCCGCGTCTTTTGCGGGTGTTCGTGATTGGCCTTGTTAGCTAACGACTCACCAAACTAAGGCAAATAGACGAAACCAGCTAACTTTCACAGTAGAGTTTCAGAACTTATAACCAACGTCCACTGTGTAAGTTGTTTTTGCTTTTGGATCATCGTCATCTCCCCATGACGCGGCTCCTTCTTTATACAAACCTAACCCTCCTCCAATAACCCAACCAGAATTGCTAAACCCTGAAAAGTGGTAGTTATAAGTAGCAAATGAATATTTAGCATTTTCTTTTGCAAAGAGCATAAACATTTCTCCTGCAACCAGCCCAACCGAATGATTGTTATACCTCGAAAATGATTTTTCCAAGCCTAGCGAATATCCCGGCACCCCCACAGAAAGGTGATACTTGATATTTTTTTGTCGAAAAGAAAATTGAGTTCCTAGCACGCCACTGTATTGCAGCCCTGCTCCAAGCGAAAACCCAAAATTGCCACCCTGCGAAGAAATTGGAGCCAGGAGTAACATGAATATCATTATTATTTTTGACATACCGCATCCCTACTTATCAGCTAACGCCGCACACAGGGGCGGCCAAATAAGCGCAGCGTTTTGGACGTCCCAGCGACCAACGTGAGCGACTGCTGTGCCTTGTTAAATTGCATTATTCTCCACTCTTAGGTGAATTAGTGCCACCCGATCGCCATTGTAATCGACCCGTTGCTCAATATCGTAAGGTTGGAAACCTAACTTGGGGTAAAAGAGCAACCCTGCTGCGTTTCGGTTAAAACATGACACGGAAAGCGACTTCGCGTAATGCTTCTCAAACCCCAACGTGACCATATGCTTAATCAGACAACTGCCCACCCCGGAACCTCTCGTATCAGCCGCTACTACAACGTTACCGATTGAGCACAGCCCTTCTTCCCACCGGTAAAAATTTGCAAACCCAACAACACGCCCCTCGACTTCCACGACAGTCGAGTCAGAGCGCTTTTCAATACTCTGGCGTACCTCCGCTTCCGAAAGTGGGAAAACTGCTCTAGGGAAGCAATAAAAAAGCTCGTCTCGTGTACTTGGAAGCCTACAGATATCGGAAATATCGTCTTCCATTACTTCGCGGAGGTGCATAATTTCCTTCCATGCAATTTAACAGTTGTATACCGCGCATGCGCGATTAGTGTTTAACAATGATTTGCCGAAACAGCCACTATCCCGCCCAGTTTCAACAAGTTGCGCAGCGAGAGCCCCGTGACTCGGAAGCGGCTTAACACGCATGCGCGCTTTACGCCGCCTGGTTGCGTGTTATCCACGGCTTAGTTTCCGCAACAGACTGATTTCGCGGTCACTTTCTTAGCCAGTTCGCGGAATTCGCGCAAACGGTTTGGCGAAACCCCGCACCGCTATGCATACGCAAGAATAGTGCAATATTATGTTGAACGCCAATTCAGTCGTCTGCGCGGGGGAATGGTCAGCTTTTGAGCGTGTGGGAGGCTCAGGCAGTCAGGATTAGGAGGTCAGGTGGGGTGGTTCCCTATTCGGCGCACCGGGCTACAGCATACTGACGTGTATCAGGTGTCTTGCTCGTCTTCGGGGAGCTCGTCAAAGCTTCCGTCTATCCGCGCTTCGCAGGTTTCGAACCCGAGCAGGCCGTCTTCTTCGTAGTCCGCTAGCTGGTCATACACGGCGATGTGATCGCCGGATTCATCGGCCCACCGGAAGGACGTGCCGCCCCAGGCTTGCACATCGATACCGAGGTGTTTTTTGTACCAGGTCTGCAGCATGGCCGGGTCTTTTGCCCTGATAAAGACACCACCTATTCCCGTTACTCGCGTCATCTGAACGCCTCCGTGTCGTTGTTTACGCACTCAATAGCGCTCACCTTCTGTCTTATTGAACGCTTCTGCCTCCAACGGCATGTCAAAGTAGCCATAGGTCATGGCTTCTATCAGGTACTGCCGCGTGAAAGCCCGAAGCCCCATCCGCTCTGCCTGCAGCACATGGACGAGCTCATGCCGGATGATGGCGCTTTTAGAGGAAAAATACGACTTCACGAAAATCCCATAGCCATGGGTTCTGCCGCCTTCAAGCCACGAGCCAAAGCCGAGGTCTTTGAAGGTGGCCAGCAGTTCCGGGTCATGCGGCTTTGGCAGGCGCCACTGGTATCGGACACGGATCTTCTCCGGATGTTCAATGCCGAGCGCCGCTGCGTATCCGGCTTCGTCCTTCGTCAGCGCCCTGCCTTTGGAAAAGGCCAAGCGCTCGCTCGCCTCCTGAAACTGCATGGCTTTATCAAGCAGCGCCTCAACCTGGCGGATTGATTCCGGTGATGGCGCGAGCGCTGTGGCACTCGCGGCATCAGAGTCGGACTTAAACGACACACACGCAGAGGCGAAAGCGGCCAAGAGAATGGGCATGATTAGTTGAGTAAACGTCGGCACCGCTTTCTACAAGGCTGGTCGCTTGGCCAGCAAGGCCCAGACCCCGGCTGAGGACAAAAGCGCACCACCCGTGAAATTGAAGCGACGCTGCGCCTTTGGCGAGGCCAGCCGGATC
>PABJ01000143.1 GCA_002699105.1 Ectothiorhodospiraceae bacterium
ACCCCCGCCGATAGCGGCCAATATCAATGTTTCTGTCCGCGACGGTGGTGAGAAGCTCATGCGCTCCTACGAGCAGTGGGTCGGCGGCGGCAAGGTATGGGAGCTGACAATCGAGCATGCAGAGGAGGCAGTGCTGCAGTTCGCGACATCAGGTTCGATGCCGCAGGGCGCAGGGTTGTATATCCTCGATCTCGATGCACGGCGGGCACTGCCGTACTCCGGGGGAGAAGTGCGCCTCGATAATCGCGGCTTGAAGGAGCGGAGCTTACGCGTGATCATCGGCAGCGCGGCATTTGCCGGGAAGCACAGCAACGGCATCGATCTGACGCCGCGTGAATTCGGATTGGCGCAGAATTTCCCGAATCCGTTCCGCGAACATACTACCATATCGTACACCGTCGCGGAGCCCTCGCACGTCTCAATAGAGGTGTACAACCGGCTCGGCGAACGCGTTGCAACCATCGTCGACGGCTGGTCTGAGGCGGGAGCCTTCGCAGTCGACTGGCATACCGGCTCTCCGGCAGGCAGAATGCCGGCCGGCACCTACGTTCTGCGTATGCAGGCAGGATCATTTTCAACAACGAGCAACATAACCATACTCCGATGAAGCACTCACAGACGATCCTTGCGGCAGGACTCGCCGCCGTTATTCTCACCGTATCCCTGCACGCACAGGAGGATGGGTACATCCTCAATCAGCCGGGCTATGTGAAGATCATGCCGATGTACCAGAGCTGGAATATCGACTGGGTCAACAGCACCGATATGACGCTCTCGAGCGCGGATGTGGAATTCCACTACCCGGTGTCGGAGCAGTTGAGTGCCACGCTTCGAACCGCGCCGTTGAGCACGGGCGGAAACTTCGCCGAATCCAACGGCATGACGGATACGCAGATCGGCTTGACGTACACCTTTCCAAAACAGCATCTCCTTGCCGTGCTTGGGCTGAACATCCCGACGGGCCAGACGGAACTGCCGATAGATGATTTCCTGACGAACCTGTCGCTCAGCAACAGGATATTCGAATTCAATTCGCCCGTTATGGGGCAGGGATTTAACGTGCATCCTGGACTCATCTGGGCGCTGCCGCTCTCCAAGAGCCTCGTCCTCGGAGTCGGGGCAACCTACCAGTACAAAGGGGCTTATATCCCGCTCGATAACGGCGGCGAATACGATCCCGGCGATGAAATCCTCGGCACGGTTGGACTGGACTACCGCCTCAGCGAAACATCGGTCGTCTCAGCCGATGTCGTCTATGTCCACTACGGCGAGGATACGTACTGGGGCGAGCGGGTGTTCGAGTACGGCGACAGAGTTTCCGTGAATGCGCAGTTCAGGACTTCCTTCGGGTATAACGTGCTGTGGCTGTACGCCCGCTACCGCACGAAGGAGGAAAGCACTATCTGGCCCGGGACCTACGTCGTTCAGCTTGCAGACCGGGTTGAACCGGATAACGTGAATTTCACGGCCAGCTATTCCATGCGCTTTTCCCCGATGTTTACCCTCGGCGTTCTCGGGCAGGTGCGGATGTTCGAAGAAACCACTGCAACAATATCCGGGGTCACGCTGTTCGGTGCAGGGCTGAATCCCGAAATTACGATCGGACGGCTGCTGAGTATACCGATCCTCGTCAAGTATGAATTCGGCGAAGAAAAAGAAGGGTACAGCATCTCTGGACTCCATGCCGGGGCCGGCGTGCAGTACTACCTGCGTTAGATATTTGGTTAACAAGTCTGTGGGGAAATTCGTACCTTCCGGATATGAAGGTACGGGAAGACAGGACAGGGTATACGTGCTCCACGATGCGCAGAGAACCGCATCGCCGGGTATCCTTCGCACTGCGGGAACCCCCCTTCATTCTCCGCGATCCTGCCTCCATCCTCGAGTCGGATATCTCCGCGCTCTGGATGCAGCACGCCCTCCCCGGAAGCCGCTGGCGTACATCCGCAGGCGCCGAAATCACCATCCTTTCCCCGGGCATTCCCAACATCTACGACGGTCCCGACTTCCTTGAAGCGGCGATTCTCATCGACGGATCCACGTTGGATGGCGCGATTGAAATCCACCGGGATCCCGAAGACTGGCACCGGCACCGGCACGACGCGAATCCTCTGTATCAGAATGTTGTTCTCCATGTTTGCCTCAATCCGCCCGGGACGTCCGGGAAGCTCCCCGCCATACCGCTCTTGATTTTGAATCAGCAGATCGGCCGCCGGCCTGTACGGGAGATGTACCAGATGAGGGCGCGGAAGCCGGAAGGCCCGGCTTGTTCGTCCTGCGCGGTAGCTGGTTCACCTGTGCTCTCGGAAGCAGCTCTCGTCCTGGCGGCGTCGGCGCGATTCGCCGATAAGCGTGCAAGAGTCGATGCCAGGATAGAGGAGCTGTACGCCGCGGGCGAATCAAATCCGGAAATACAGTCCTTGTACGAACTCACCGCCCGCTCGTTCGGATACGGCGGAAACGCGGATGCGATGGAGCGGTTGGCGGCGGAGGCTCCCCTCGACTCGGTATTGAATCAGTGCGGTACGGACGCCGGCAAGTTGAACGCGTTCTTCACAGCATTTGCCCGGTCGCCGAACGGCCCGGACGGGGAGCATCGATGGCGCTCGAAGAGCGTGCGTCCGGGGAACCGTGCGGAAAAGCGGCTCCGGACGCTGGCTGCGGCAGTCCCGTTTCTCAGCAGCATGATAGCGGCAGAAGGACGCAATCGCTTCTTTGCTGCAATCAACGATGCCGCGAATACCGGCAGCCTGGACGCGCTATCGGCAATGCTTCCCGGCGCCGGAACAGAACGGCTCCTCGAATACATCATCAATGTTGCCGCGCCCTGGATAGCGGCCTCCGGGAACAGCCTTCGTCCCGATGAAGCGGACGCGCTTGCCTGGCGAATGTTTGCCGGGACAGCTCCCATGCCCGAAAACAGAAAAACAAGGGCCCTGGCCGCAGCATTCGGCATTGCCCCGCCGCTCACCTCCCTGCAGCAGCAGGCGCTGATTGCCCTCTACGATGCCGCAGGCACCCGGCCTGCCCCCTGCCGCCTCTGTTTCAGCCTCTGAAGTAATTCCCGGTTCAACATCTTGACTCATATTTCAGACCGCGCTATCTTACATATCGTGAAATAGTTCTCTTTTTCGCTTTTGCGCTCAGTCACCGACACATTCGTAAGGATCCATCATGGAACGACGCCCCTCATCCGAAGAAGCCGCATCTCCGCAGGAAGTTAAAAGCATCAGCAAGGCTTCCTTCAGGAGGCTGCCGCGTTACCATCAGATCATGCGGGCGTTTGAGGATCTGGGCAGGAAATACATCTCCAGCAAGGAACTATCCGAAATTCTCGAAATCAACGAGACGCTTGTGCGGAAGGACATGGCCGATCTTTCCATCAGGGGGAAACCCAACCAGGGGTATTCGATCCAAACACTGCGGCAGACGATTGAGGGCTTCCTGGGACTGAAGGAGCCGACGGAAGCGCTTATTGTCGGGGGAGGGCATCTGGGAAAGGCACTGGCGATGTATCCCGGGTTCGATAACTACGGATTGCGCATTATGGGGATTTTCGATAACGACCCGGCAAAGATAGGTTCGGATGTGAACGGCCTGATTGTGGAAGATGTCGAACAACTATGCCGGCGTGTCGAAGAAAAACAGATCAAGCTCATCATACTCTGCGTCCCGAAGGACGCCGCCCAACCGATTACCGATGAAGTCATTGCCTGCGGCGTCCGGGCCGTCTGGAATTTCACTCCCCAGGAACTGCATGTGCCGAAACATGTCCGCATTCGTAATGAGCAAATAGTTGCCGGTTTCATGGCTCTCTCGTATTATCTGAAGTCGTTGCCCGTCGAAGAAATGTAGGAACGTTTTCTCCGTTTCGGGCGTGGAATAGATACAAGCACATGCCACATCCATGCGGAGTCCGGTTATTCGCGTTCTCGCAACACATCTTTTATCCTTATGTATGGCCCTCGCTGCGGCCGCGTGTTTCCCTGGAAACGCACAATCGCAACCGGTAGATCCGGATCATGCCTACTCGGCGCTCTCCCGGTTCATGGCATACGTGCACGGGAGAACCAGCCTGCTCAAGGGCGGGTGGATCTTCGGTCCGAATGTCGACGACTGCTATTTCTACCGCATCAGATTTAACGATACGTCGGAATACCTGACGTCATCGGGGAAGACGCCCCAGCGCAAGAGGGCGGAAGAGCTGGGCGTGCCGCTGCTGGAGGAAATCCCGTTCGGGGAGCGGCGTGCAATGTTCACGGCAAACTATTGGGGGAGAAAAACTGCGCTAACCGATACGTCGCAATATCTTTGCATCAAGCACTTTCCCGGCGGCGACCGCCGCATCGAGAACACCGAGCATATCACAGAATCCGTCGTTTATACGGAATCACCTGCCGCGTGGCGGGACCGTCTGATCCCGTTTGCAGATATCCTTCACGCACCCGGCGCGCTGCCCGGCGTTATGACATCGCATGCAGTGTATCCGGCTTTAGACTCCGCGGCTAGGGAGCGGCACCCCGATATCGAGTCCTATTTTAACGACGCGTACCTTGTGCCTGCGACGTTTGCGCCGCATCTCATCCGCGGTGCGCTGCGGAAAGACTTCGGGTTCGAGGGAATCGTCGTTACGGACTGGGTTGACATGGGGGCTATCAACCGGTTCCTGCTCGACTACGGCAAGGAAATGCCCTACCATATCGCAACGCTCTCCGACGAGGCGAAGATTATTGCACTCGCCGTGCATGCAGGCTGTAACATGATTACGGGTATACAGAACAGGCAATGGCGAAAGAATCGGTCGTACGAGATTCCGCATGTCATCGAGGAGTGTGCCCGCTATGCGGCGAAGCAGCCCGAATGGGCGGAAACGCTTCGTGAGAATGTGCAGCATTCCATGTCCTACCTCGGGAACGAACCATTTACTGTCGGCCAGCCTTCTTCCATGAGCGTGGACGGACTATCGACCGAGGACATGATCCGATTCGTGCTTGGTGAACCAGTCGAAAACGAGGAATACTCCTGGATGAACCGGTTCCTGACGAAAGGGTTTGTGGATCTGTGGAACAGGCAGAGTTTGCTGCACCTGCAGCTTCGTGCCCTGTATATCGAAGCATCTGCAGGCGTTGATCTGCCCGAGCTCGGCTACGGTTCCGAGAACGAGCGGATCGTTACGAAAGACAGGAACGTCGCCTGGGTGAAAGAACTCTGGGGAGATGATGCATTCGCAAAAGCGTATCGATCGATCGACTGGGACTCTCGTGCAGCCTCCGCTGCATGGAACGCAGCCCTCATCCGGTTCATGCAAGAGCATGGATTCGACGCAGAGGAATGATCGGTATTCTATTCGATGGCAATAAAAAACGCCCGTCCATTGGACGGGCGTTGATGTTTGCGGGTAACGTGTTGGTTACTTCACAATCTGCATTTGACGCGTCTGTGTGAAGCCGGGTGCCGTCAAGCGGTACATGTAGACGCCCGGTGTGAGCTTCTGACCGTCAATGTTGTACGGAGTCCAGAAGAAATACTGGCGTCCGGCTTTGTATGTGCCTTCGGCGATCGTCGATACCTGACGTCCCATGAGGTCGTAGACCTCGATGCTCAGTTCCGTATCCTGCGTAAGGTCGATGGAGATTTCCGTGCCTTCGCTGACGGGATTCGGGAAGTTCTGATTGAGTGCCATCGTCTCGGGAGTGTCGATGAAGTTCAGTGTGAACTTGGGAGAATAGTCCGAACCGCCGTTATAGTCGACCTGCCGCAGGCGGTAGGTGTAGATCATGCCGTTTTCCACGTCGCGATCCGTGTAGCCGTACTGATGCGACATCTTCGATGTGCCCTTGCCTTCGACAAATCCGATTTCCTCGAAGCCGGAGTTCTCAGTCTTGCGTTCGATGTACCAGCCCATGTTGTTGGACTCGGTTGCCGTGCGCCAGCTCAGTTGAACGCCGTCGTCCATGCGGAAGCCGTAGAAGGACACAAGCTCGACCGGGGTGACCGTCAACGCTGTGAGCGTGGGCTCCTGATATGCCTGCTGTACCTCTGCGAAGCGGCTTTGGTGGCGGGCGACGAACACAGACAGCTCAGTGTTGTTGATATCGATGCCGTTCGGAACCGTGTACGTCGTCGTATCATACACCGTTGCGCCGATAGTCAGGGCGGCAGCATTGAGGAGCTTGCCATGGGTACCGGTGATCATTTTGCGAACCACATGCTTGTGCGTGTACGGGTTCAGCCACTGACCCGATTTTCCGTCCGGTGCATACTTATACTGCTGGAGTTGAATACCGCTTTCGCTAAGTACGACATTGAGACGGTAGTCGCTGTCGCCCTGCATGATGTCCACGATATCGAGCTTCGAGATTACCGTCATAAGGCGGGTTGTCGGATCGATCGTACCCGAAACGGAGATTGTCATCGGGGAGAGCGTTTGAGCGGACCCGCTCCTGCGGATGCCGACGGCCTGTGACCACACGGGTCTGCTAATGGTGTACATGTAATTGCCGCCAACCTGCCAGACGACTCTGTCGATTGCAGCCGTCGGATACCCTCCGAGGTACACGGAATCGGCAAAGGCAAGGCCCTCGGTGGTGGAAAGCGGTTCGCTCGCACCGCCGTGGTAGGCCAGCGCGCGGACATCCGAATACTGCTGGAGTAAATTCTCAATGATATCGGCGCCGTACGGGCACCAGCCGCACCAGTTGCCTGTGAATTCCTCGATGAGGACCGTCCGTGCGGTCTGAGCATTCGCGAGGAGAGGCAGGCAGAGGAGCACGGCGATTAGGGAAGCGCGTAACGAAGGTTTCATGTGGGTACCTTTCAGCTTTATGTGAAAAAACGCATACCGGCAAATCCGATAGATATTCCGGACTATCGAGGGAGGTTGGGGAGTACAAGACCGGAATATGGAAGTCAAGTCTCTGAAATGTACGGGTTTACAAGGAGAGATTCAACCGGAAAATGCAGGGATGCGGCAACTATTTGCGTAAATATGTCGGTTACCCGACATTTACCTTGCAGCATCCGTGGTTCCTGTTTATCGCCAGAGCGAGGGGCGAAGCAAGACGAGGACGGTGAAGATTTCCAGGCGGCCCATGAGCATGTTCGCGATCAGGATCCATTTCCCCGGCAGCGGTATCCAGTTGAAGTTTTCGATGGACCCCACACCGGCCAGGCCGGGACCGATATTCGCGATACAGGCAATAACAGCGGTGACAGCGGTTTGCAGATCGGGGATGAACAGCGTCATGAGGAGAGAGGAGAAAACGAACAAGAGAACGAACAGGATGAAGAAGGTCACGATATTCGCCACACGGTCTTCTTCGACGGTGGTTGGCCCGACTTTAATCGGTTTGATGATGCGGGGCCGTGCCATGCGGATCACCTCTCTTGCCCCTGCCTTCACAGTGATGAGGACGCGGATCATCTTCATACCCCCGCCCGTCGATCCGGCACATCCGCCGAAAAACATCAACACGAGGAACATCAGCCGGATGACGGTCGGCCAGACGTCGAAGTCGGCGGTTCCGTAGCCTGTCGTTGTTGTGACCGCCAGTACCTGAAACACTGCCTGCCTGAAACTTCCGTAGAAGGTATCGACTTTCTCGGCTTCCTTCTGTACGTGAGCTTCGAACTGCTCCATCGGCATCGGATCGTTCCGGTAGTGCGTCCGCGAATAGCTGGCATCGGGCAGGCCCTCGAAGTAGAGGAACATCGTCGCGATCACAATGGCCCCGCCGATGATGAGGACATAAAAATGGAATTCCTTATCGCGCGTCAGGACCTTGAAATTCCCCCGGAGGACGTTGTAGTGGATGAGGAAGTTGATCCCGGCGAAAAACATAAATGCGATGATCACCCATTGGATGAAATCGCTGCTGTAATGGCCGATAGATGCGTTCTTGGTGCTGAAGCCTCCCGTTGCCATCGTGCCGAAGGTATGACAGACTGCATCGAACCAGTCCATCCCGCCGAGCAGGAGAAGACCCGCCTCGGCGAGTGAAAGACCCGCATAGACACCCCAGAGAATTGTTGCCGTCTGCGCAAGCCGCGGTTGAAAGCGCTCGGTGGTAGGGCCGGGGACCTCGCCTTTGAACATGTGGTACCCCGAGACGCCCATAGCAGGGAAGATGACCAACGCCAGTGTGACGATTCCCATGCCGCCCAACCAGTGAGTAAAGCTGCGCCAGAACAGCAGTCCGCGCGGAACGGCTTCAATATCGGTCAGGATCGTTGAACCGGTTGTGGAAAACCCGCTCATGATCTCGAAGTTGGCGTTGGTGAAGGCGTAGAGATATCCGAAGAACGTCGTATCGCCGTAGAGGTCGATGAAATAGATGAAGAAGGGAATCGATCCGAACAATGTCAGGACGATCCAGCCGAGGGTGACGATTGCGAACCCCTCCCGCACCGTTTGTGCGCTCTCGGCTTTATTCCAGAGTCCCACGCCCAGCGATCCGAACACGACCGAACACCCGATTGCCAGAGGGAAGCCCATAAAGGCCGGGGTCCGCAGCGCTTCGGTGAAGCTTAAATGACTCACATCGAACCAGGCGATGATAGCAGGCAGGAGCAGGGCAAGCCCCATGACCTGGAGCAACCGGGAGACACCGTATAGAACTGTGCGGATATGCATCGCTTGCGCTACCCTGAAACGCCGAAGAGTTTGTTCAGCATCTTGATGCCGGATGACAGCGTGAATACAATGACCAGGTCCCCGGGCGTCAGGATCGTCGATCCCTTCGGGACGATGATTTCCTCATTGCGGAACACCGCGCCGACAACGGATTTCCCTTTCGCCTTGTGCCATCCATCCTGGAGGGATTCTCCTGCAATCGGGCAGTCCTCCGTCACCCGGAAGCGCAGCACATCGATATCTGTCTTCTGGATATGCACGCTCGAATGCACAAACCCCGGGTGGATTGCATTCAGGATACCGGCGGCGGTCAGTTGCCGGGGATTCACGACGTGATCGATTCCGATGGATTGGAAGAGCTGCGTGTGCTGTGCATCGTCGATGATGGCAATCGCTTCCTTGGCGCCCTCGGATTTCGCCAGAAGCGCAGCAAGAATGTTCTCGTCTCCTTCGGAGCTCGCAGCGATGAAATAGTCAGCAAAACGGACGTTCGCTTCCTGCAGCACATCCGTATCGTCGCCCTTTCCGTGGAGTACATCGATACCGTCGAGTTCCGTGGCTGCAAAATTGCCATGCTCGAGATCGGGATCGATAAAGACGACAATATCGAGATGTTCGCGGACCATCTTCGCGATGTTCACCGAGGTAAGCGTGTTGCCGTAAATGACGGCCTTCCGCGTTGCCGGGTATTCCGCATCGACGAGGGTGAGGAAATATTTGAGCGAGTTTCTGTGGAACACGAAGAGCGGCTTATCGCCGGGGAGGATGAAACTGTCGCCACGCGGGATGATCACTTCTCCTTCGCGGATGATGACCACTACCAGGAGGAACTCGTCCCCGCTTTCCGACCGGAGATCGAGAAGGGATTTCCCTGCGATCGGCATGTCTTCGGTGATACGGTAGCTCCGCATGAAGACCGAACCCCGTTCGAAATCCTGCGCGTCCACCGCTCCCGGGGTTTCGATGTAATGCAGGACGGATTCAATGGTATGATCCTCGGGGTAGATGATCCTCGTGATACCGAAATCTGCCGGATTGATGCGCTCGCTTCCCCTGATAAATGCCTGGTTACGGATGCGGGCGATGCGGTGCTCGACGTTGTATTGCCGTGCGATCATGCAGGCGATGATATTGACCTCATCAACCGGCGTTGCAGCGATGAGCATATCTGCACTATCGATACCGGCCCGTTCAAGATCGACGGGGCTGGTGCCCGTACCATCGATCATGAGGGCATCGAGCTTCTCGCCGACCTCCGCACAGCGGTCGGGGTCCTTCTCGATAATGGTGATGCTGTGCTTCTGCCTCAACAGATTTTCAGCCAGGCTTGTACCGACAAGTCCGGCTCCAAGGATGATTATTTGCATGGGATAACGATGAATGCGTCGAATCGGCTATCGTAGCAAGATACAAATTGGACTCGATTTTCACATTTGGGTGTAACTTTCTTTGGGATTGCCTCGTTTAATCGTTAAATTTATCACGTTTAGTGAACGGGCGCGAAATCACACAATCGCGCCTCTTTTGCGGAGTAAAACCGGGAAAAAGAGTGAAGAATAGGCATTGTTATGGCTATTGAAGACAAAATAAAAGAACTGCTCCAAAAGCGCGCTGAAGCGCGCCAGGGCGGTGGCGAGGCAAGAATCGAATCCCAGCATGCAAAGGGCAAGCTCACTGCGCGTGAGCGGCTCGACCTCTTGCTTGACGACGGAAGTTTCGAAGAATTCGATATGTTCGTCAGCCACCGATGCATCGACTTCGGACTGGAATCCGAGGCATATCTCTCCGATGGTGTTGTCACAGGCTACGGGACGATCGACGGCCGTCTCGTCTACGTGTTCTCTCAGGATTTTACGGTCTTCGGCGGATCCCTTTCGGAGATGTACGCCAGCAAGATCTGCAAGATCATGGATATGGCGATGAAGGCGGGCGCTCCGGTCATCGGGCTCAACGATTCCGGCGGTGCGCGAATCCAGGAGGGTGTGAAGAGTCTCGGCGGCTACGCAGAGATTTTCGAGCGGAATATCCTCGCCAGCGGCGTCATTCCACAGCTCTCAGGAATATTCGGTCCTTGCGCCGGCGGCGCGGTGTATTCGCCCGCGATTACGGATTTCATCATGATGACTAAGGACACGAGCTACATGTTCGTCACAGGTCCGAAGGTCGTCAAATCGGTCACGAATGAAGACGTGACCAGCGAAGAACTCGGCGGGGCGAGGGTGCATTCTGCAAAGTCGGGTGTATCCCACTTCATCTGCGAAAACGACGAAGAGCAGATCATGCTGCTGCGGAAGCTCCTCAGCTATCTTCCGCAAAACAACATGGAAGAGCCGCCGCGTGTGGAGACCAACGATCCGATCGACCGGCTGGAAGATGCACTGAACGAGATCATTCCCGAAAGCCCGAATAAGCCGTACGACGTGAAGGACGTCATCCACGCGATTACCGATAACGGCGAATTTCTGGAAGTCCAGCGCACCTACGCCCCGAACATCGTCGTCGGGTTCGCGCGGTTCAACGGGCAGTCGGTCGGCATCATTGCAAATCAGCCGTCATACCTCGCCGGTGTACTGGATATCAATTCCAGCCGCAAGGGCGCCAGGTTCGTGCGTTTTTGCGACGCGTTCAACATCCCGATCGTCACCCTCGTCGATGTCCCGGGATTTCTTCCCGGCACCGCGCAGGAATACGGCGGTATCATCATCCACGGCGCAAAGCTGCTGTTCGCCTACGGCGAGGCGACGGTTCCCAAGATCACCGTCGTGCTGCGTAAAGCATACGGCGGCGCCTACGATGTCATGGGATCGAAGCACCTTCGCGGCGATCTCAACTACGCATGGCCGAACGCAGAGATCGCTGTGATGGGCCCGCGGGGAGCTATCGAAGTGCTGTACGGCCGCGAGCTTTCGAAGAAGGATCAGGAAGCGCGAGCGAGTTTCATCGCTATGATGGAAGAAGAGTACCGGAAGAAATTCGCCACACCGTACGTGGCCGCGAAATACGGCTATATCGACGATGTGATCGAACCGAGGAATACGCGCTTCCGCATTATCCGGGCATTGCAAAGCCTCGCCACGAAACGCGACAGTCTCCCAATGAAAAAACACGGCAACATCCCGCTGTAGGAAGAACCCAACACTATGCACACCGATACATTACAGACGGTGGCCGATACCACCGCAGTGTGGACGAAAACCGGGTGGGACAGCATCCTTGCCGGGGACGGGCTATCCATCGCCATGGCAGGGCTGCTGATCGTATTCAGTTCGCTCGCCATTTTGACCGTTTTGATCTACAGCATCGCTGCGATTATCAAGTCGCTGCATCAGCGGCAGATACGGGCAGAGCAGGGCGAGGACGCCGAGATGCCGAAAAATGGAATCTCGGGCGAAGTCGTTGCGGCAATAGCCCTCGCACTGAACGCCCATGTCTTCGAGCTTCACGACGAGGAACGTACCATCGTGACGATTCAGAAGGTATCGAAACCGTATTCGCCCTGGAGTTCGAAGCTCCACAACATGACCAAGACACCGACATTTATCTCCGGGAACGCCGGAAGGACGAAATAGCAATGGAATCCACAAGGCAATTCAATATCAAGATTCACGGCAACGACTACCAGGTCGATATCAAGAAGGTCGATGAGGGAAACGCTGTCGTCGAAGTAAACGGCACGCAGTACGAAGTGCAGTTCGAGCGCGTTCGCAAAGTCAGCAAGACGCCGACCCTCGTGCGCAAGCCTGTCTATCATTCCGAAGAAGACCGCCCGAAGAGCACCTCGGCACCGGCGGAATCGAAAGCCAAGGGCGTGAAGAGTCCGCTGCCGGGCGTCATCCTCGAACTGAAGGTCGGTACCGGTCAGAAAGTAAAAGCCGGACAGCTTCTCCTCGTTATGGAGGCGATGAAAATGGAGAACAACATCGTTGCTCCCTCGGACGGTACCGTGACGGCACTCAAGGTCGCCAAGGGCGACAATGTGATGGAAGGCGATCTTCTCGTCGAGATAGGAGACTGACGTGGAAGGTATATTCCATTTTCTGCAGTACTCGGGTTTCGCCAATGTAACCATGGGGCATATCGTCATGATCCTCGTGGGTCTGGCGTTTATCTACCTGGCGATCACCAAGGACTATGAACCGCTGCTTCTCGTGCCGATCGGGTTCGGTATCCTCATCGGGAACATTCCGTTCCTCGAATCCGCCGGGCTTCAACTCGGCATTTACGAAGACGGCAGCGTGATGAACTACCTCTATCAGGGGGTAACGAAGGGTATTTACCCGCCGCTTATCTTCCTGGGCATCGGCGCGATGACGGACTTTTCGGCGATGCTCTCGAACCCGAAACTCATCCTGCTCGGTGCGG
>PABJ01000144.1 GCA_002699105.1 Ectothiorhodospiraceae bacterium
GGCGCCGAGGATATCCCGCGCATGACGGGCTATCGTCAAGGCGATATCCACGTTGTTGCGCTTCGCCATCGATACGTGCGCAAAGCTCATTGTGCCGGCATCCTTCATCCTGCCGAGCTGAAGATTCATCAACTGCGCCTTGGTAATTTCGTTCGCCATATAGACGAGTTTCTGCTGCACGAGCTGGAAGGAGGCTATCGGCTTGTTGAACTGCTTTCGCGTCTTTGCATACTCCAACGCGGTACTGTAGCAGTCCATTGCCGCGCCGACGGCGCCCCACGCGATTCCATACCGTGCCTGGGTCAGGCAGGCGAGTGCGGACTTTAATCCGTCGGTGCCGGGCAGAAGATTCGTCTTCGGGATGCGGCAGTCCTGGAAAATGAGCTCGGATGTGACCGAGGCCCGCAAGGAATGCTTGCCGTGCATCTCGGGGGCTGTGAAGCCCTCGGTGCCTTTTTCGACCAGGAAGCCGCGGACTTTGCCGTCCAGTTTTGCCCACACCACTGCAACGTCCGCAAAGGTGCCGTTTGTGATCCACATTTTTGCGCCGTTAAGGACGTACGCATCCCCGTCTTCGACGGCTTTGGTTTCCATATTACCGGGATCCGAGCCGTGATCCGGTTCCGTGAGACCGAAACATCCGGTCTTTTCGGTGGTCGCCAGGAGGGGAAGCCATTGCTTGCGCTGCTCTTCGGTGCCGTAGCGGTAAATCGGGTACATGACGAGTCCGCTTTGCACGGAGGCAAAACTCCTGAGCCCGCTATCGCCGCGTTCGAGCTCCTGCATCATAAGGCCGTACATGACGTTATTCGCGCCCGCACAGCCGTATTCTTCGGGCAGCGTGGCTCCGAGAACGCCCAGGTCTGCGATTCCCGGGAGCAGTTCCTTCGGAAAGACCCCGTTCCGGTTTGCCTCCTCGATGATCGGAGAGACGCTCTGCGATACGAATTTCCGGGCTGTATCGCGTACGAGACGTTCCTCCTCCGAGAGGAGTGAATCGGTCTGAAAAAAGTCTATGGCAGTGAATTGTTGCATCAAATTGTGCGGTACAGGGATACCGCTCTTTCACGATCGTGTATATCCAACAAAGCTAGACATACCGCGGGGGAAATGCAACTTGACTGCGAAAGTCCGGACCGTTGCCATCCTGACTTTTGGCGGTCTTTTAGTACATTAGAAACTATCCTGTTGTCCCGCACAACAGGATGCTATGCTATACCAAGAATGAGCAGCAATTTGCCCCGGATTCGCCGAAATTTCATTCTCCCTTCCATCTGTCTTGCCATGCTGGCAGGAACGTTGACCGGCCCCCCTGCACAGGCGCAGTTGGTGGTCGATTCCACTATTGCTGTCGATAGCCTGGTGAATAATATCCTGCTGGGCTCGTGTGTGGTTGTTTCCAATATCCAGTACACCGGCGCCAGATCGGGCATCGGGTATTTCGATGCAATGAATACGAATTTGGGTGTTGAAGAGGGGATCATCCTCGGGACGGGGAATATATTCAATGCGAGAGGTCCCAACGATAACCCTGGGAAATCCTCCGAGTTCGGCGTCAGCGGCGATCCCGATTTGACGAATCTTGCGGGCATCCAGACATTCGATGCGTCCGTGCTTGAATTCGATTTCGTGTCGTCGTCCGACACGGTGAAGTTCAACTACGTATTTGCTTCTGAGGAGTACCCCGAGTTTGTCGGCGACCAGTTCAACGATGTGTTCGTGTTCTACGTCAGCGGTCCCGGTATTACCGGACAGGAGAACATTGCGCTTATTCCCGGCACAGTAACGCCTGTGGCGATTAATAACCTGAATGCCGGCGTTAACTCGCAGTACTACATCGATAATATCGGCGGCGCATCCGTGCAGTACGACGGATTTACGGTTCCGCTTGAAGCGAAGATTGCAGTACAGCCCGGCCAAACCTACCACATGAAGATCGCAATCGCCGATGCGCTCGATGGACAGACGGATTCCGGTGTTTTTCTTGAGGCGGGCAGTTTCCGGAGCGGCGAACGCATTCTTATCGAGACGCTGCAGCATCCGGTGGAAGGCTGCCGCGACGGGCTCGTGCGTATCTCGCGCCGCGAAGAAGCGAACGATACGCTTATCGTCGAGCTCATCGTAACCGGGTCGGCTGCTTCCGGCGTGGATTTCGAAGCATTCCCTACGGCCATTATGCTCTTGCCCGGGCAGTTCGTTGCCGAGTTTCCGGTGAAGGCGTTCCAGGATGGAATAAACGATCCGGGCGAAGTCATCATCATCACGCTCGATAACAAGTGCATCGGGACGGATCCATCCGTCGACATCCTCAACATGCTCGAAGATGCTCTCATCATGACGATCTCGGACGACGTCGAGATATGCCGCGGCGAGTCCGTGCAGCTTGAAGCGCGGGTCGTGGACGGCGAGGCACCGTTTACGTACCACTGGGCACCCTCGCGAGGGCTGGACGATACCACCTCAGCGACCCCGATAGCATCTCCCGATGTCACCACGACGTATACAGTGACGGTGACCGACGCCTTCGGCTGCGATGTGGAACGGCTGGTGACGGTATTCGTCGATGATATTCAGGTAGACGCTGGAGATTCTCTCCGGCTCTGCTACGGAGAGGGTCAGGTGCTCAACGCATCCGTCTCGAACGGCACGTCGCCCTATACATACAGGTGGACGCCTACGATAGGGCTCTCGGCTGATTCTGTTCTGCAGCCTGTTGCTTCGCCCCTCACTTCGCAGACGTATTTTCTTGAGGTAGAAGGAGCGAATGGCTGCTCTATCGTAGACTCGGTGTTTGTCTTCGTCGGCGAGGAACTGCTTGTCGATGCCGGAAACGACACAATGATATGCGAATCTTCCGCAGCCCAACTATCCGCAAGGGTTCAGGGGGGAAGCGGGCCATACAGCTTCAACTGGTCTCCGATTCAACATCTCTCGAACCATCAATGGCAATCGCCAGACGCGTTTCCGCCCGATCCCACGATGTACACTGTCGAGATCACGGATGCGGACGGCTGCGTGACGTTCGATTCAGTTTTCGTCGATATCAACCGGATCCGTGCCGATGCCGGTACGGATAAGACGATCTGCGCAGGGGCGAGTATCCCCATCGGTAACCCGGCAACGAACGGCGTTCCGCCCTACACCTACACCTGGACCCCGGCACAGTTCCTGGACCGGGACGATGTGATGCAGCCGGTTGCGAGTCCCCCCGTCACAACGGACTTCATTATGCGTGCCGAGGATGCGATGGGCTGCGTTGCGTTCGATACGCTGACGATTTCTGTCGGCGATATCATTAAGCCTGCGATTGTTGTTGACGGATCGATGGAGCTCTGCGAGGGCGAATCTGTTTCACTCAGCGCCACCTCGGGGTTTGTCAGCTATCAATGGTCGAACGGTGCCACAGCGCAGACTATCCTTATCGATTCGACGGTGACGCTGGCTGTCACCGTCATGGATAATCTCGGATGCGAGGGCACATCGGACAGTATCACGATCATCGTACACGAATTACCCCAGCCGGTTGTTGAAGGCCCGAACTCCGTGTGCCGCAATTCGATCGTCGAATACAATGCTGTCGTTGTGGGTGGGAATACATATTCGTGGAGTGTGACCGGCGGTAATATCCTCAGCGGGCAGAATACGCCGGTGATACAGGTCGAATGGACCGCCTACGGCGTTCACCAGGTGATCCTCACGGAAACGGCAGGTATTACAGGCTGTTCCGAGACAATGAGCTACGAAGTCCTCGTCGACGACAGTCTGCGCCCGGCACTGACCGTTACCCCGGACAGCCCGTTCTGCGACGGCGACACCGTGCTGCTCTCGGCCCCGAAGGGATATTCATCCTACCGTTGGTCCACCGGAGAGCAGACGCAGGAGATCACCGTTCGCGATGCCGGAACATACTGGGTAGAAGTAGAACTCGATCCGACATGCACCGGGACGTCGCCGCTAACTCCGATCACGTTCGAACCCCTGCCGCAGCCCGTCATTACCCCCCCCGGCCCGATTACGATATGCGCGAACGACAGCGTCCTGCTCGATGCAGGGACAGGTTTCGTTTCCTACGAATGGTCTACAGGCGCCGATACGCGCACGATCTGGGCCAGCCAGTCCGGGCAATATTTTGTGACTGTGACCGATGCGAACGGCTGTTCGAACACCTCGCCCCCGGTCGAAGTCCAGACGCGCCCGCTGCCGCCGGTTCCCGTCATCACTCGAACCATCGATTCGCTGTTCTCGACCTCTGAAGAGATGTACCAATGGTACAGGAATGATACTCTCATCGAAGGTGCCACGAACAGGTTTTACGTGATGCAGGAAGAAGGGATCTACAAGGTCGTCGTCACCGATGCATTCGGTTGTTCGAACGAGTCCGACCCGTTTGAAGTGCTCGCACCTCTGGCCTCATCGACGATTTCTATTCCGGATGTGAGCGGAGAACCCGGCGAACCGGTGAGGATTTCGGTCGTGATTTCCGAATCTGTCAACCTCGGTCTGAGCGGCGTCGACCAGTTCCGGCTCGTGCTGAAAATGGACGGCAACATTCTGGCGCCGTTGGATCAGTCCACCGTGCTGCAGCGCGTCGGTAACGAACTCTTCCTTGAACTCACCGGCAGCCTTGGGGATACGGTAGGGGAACTGGCCGGCGTTCGCATGCTGCCCATGCTGGGACCAGTATCCAGCTCGCCGCTAACCATCGAATCCTTCCAATGGCTGGATAATTTTGTGCGCGTCTATACCGATGATGGAGAGTTTCAGCTCATCGTGTGCGAAGAAGGCGGCCCGCGCCTCTTCGATATCGGCGGGGGACTCACGCTTGCACAGAATCACCCGAATCCCTTCAACGCATCGACAGTGTTGGAGTACGAGCTCATCGAACGCGGCCACACCGAACTGTACATCCTCGACGCGCTCGGCCGCCGCATAACAACGCTATTCAGCGGGACTGTCGAACCCGGCGAATATTCGGCGGTGTTTCATTCGGGCGAACTGCCTACCGGACTCTACATTGCCGTGCTTCAAACTCCGACCCAGGTGCGAACCCGGCTCATGGAAGTCGTGAAGTAACCGGGCAGCTTCACATCATACCCGCTTTTTGCCTTGAGTTATTACCCAGATGTGCGTAAACTCCACTCATCGGCATCATCTACTGAAAAAGACAATCCGCCTTATGAATAGATCGTACTCTGTATTCACCCCGCACGTTCTTGTTTCATGCCTGTGCCTTGTGCTCCTCTGCGCTCCGCAGGAGAGTGCCGCTGAGAGCAGTACACCGGAATCGCTGGCAAATGCACCGCGATTCACCGAAACGCTCGGCACTGTGCGCGATACGGAAGGTAACCTGCGATCAGAGCTTCTGTACACGCTGCAGTTGAACGGCATGACAGTGTTCTTCCGGAATAGCGGCGTGAGCTATGTGCTGACTTCGTACCGCGACGAGTATCCGGGCGAGGAACACCGCGAGACAGGTGCTTGCCTGCATTCCGAGGCCGATTGTCTTCAGCACGGTAAGATTACCGTACCCGATAAGGTGTACCGCGTGGATGTGGACTTGCTCGGCCATAGCGGCGGCATCCAGCTCATCGGCGAAGATCAAAGCACGGCAGCTATCCGCAGGTATACCGGAAGCGGCACTGCGTCCGAACAGAACCTGCGCACGTACGGAAAACTTCGCTACAGAAACGTCTATCCGGGAATCGATCTGCTTTTTTACACTGCCGACGGCGGATTGAAATATGATTTTATCCTCCAGCCCGGGGCCGATCCTAAACAGATACAATTGCAATACACTGGCGCATCCCGCCTGCAGTTGGAAGATGGGTCCCTGCTTGTCGGCTCCCCGCTGGGCGATATTCGCGAGCATCCCCCGGTGTGCTATGTGCCGGGTACCTTTGCTCAACCGCTGCAGCACGTTCATTCGGCATACAAGCTCGAAGGCAACGTTCTCAGTTTCGACGTCGAGGACACAGGCAGCGGACGGCCGCTGGTTCTCGATCCCTTTGTGGAGTGGTCGACCTACGCAGGCGGCTTGATGTCGGACGGTGGCACTTCAACAGCGTTTGCAGCCAACGGCGATATTCTTGTCGCAGGATGGTCCAGCAGTCCGGACTTCCCGGTCACCGCCGGAAGTCTTCAGCCTGTCAAGGCAGGACTCACGGATGCCTTCATCATGCGGTTTACCCCCGACGGGACGCTGCTGTGGTCCACGTATTTCGGCGGGGATATCGTCGATGCGATTCTCGACGTCGCGATGGCGAATAACGGGGATATTATCGTAGGCGGGTTCACGAACAGTTCGAACTTCCCGACAACGCCGGGTGCGTTCCAGGAATCGATCCGCGGCAATCTCGATGGCTTTGTTGCCCGCCTGAGACAAAACGGGACGCTGTTCTGGTGTACGCTGTTCGGTGGCAGCAGTCTTGACGAAGTTGGCGGCGTCGGAGTCGATTCACAGGATTTCGTTTACATCACCGGCAGGACGCTGAGTACCAACTTTCCACGAACGGCGAACGGCTTCCAGCTAGTCCTCTCCGGCGATTCGGATGCACATATTGCCAAGTTTACACCGGATGGAGATCGCGTCTGGGCGAGCTATTACGGCGGCAGCAGTGAGGACTGGGGACACGCGCTGGCGGTAAACTCCAGGGATGAAGTCATCATTGTGGGACATACACAGAGTGCCGACTTCCCGGTAGGCGGGGGCGTGTTCCAACAGAACCGCAAGGCCTTTCGCGATGGGTACATGGTCAAATTCCGCCCGGACGGTACCCGCGCGTGGGGTTCATTCATTTCAGGCAGGGACTGGGACGACGCGTACGATATCGCCGTGGATGATGACGATCATATAGTCGTCGTAGGCGGTACGGTGAGCCCCGATTTTCCGGTCACATCCGGCAGTTTTCAGAGCACATTCGCGGGCCTGTACGATGCGTATGTGTTGCGTTTCGATGATGCGGTCTCACTCTTGTGGGGCTCGTTCTATGGAGCGGACGATCAGGAAATATTCCACTCCGTCGATGTATTTCCGAGCGGCAATATTATGGCAGCCGGGTATTCCGTAAGCGATGGGCTCTTCACCACACCCGATGCCCCGCAGCGAAACCGCGCCGGCAGAGCCGATAACATCGTTGTGAAATTCCGCGCCGACGGAAGCGTGCCCTGGGCAACGTATTTCGGTGGTTCCGGCACAGAGTACGAAGATACGTTCTTCGGCATCATGGGAATCGCTACCGACCCCAGAGGGAATACTGTACTCGTCAGCAGATCGAACAGCAGCGACTACCCCGTGACCGGAGGTGCAATGCAGCCGGAATATGGCGGGGACAGTTGGGATGCGACTGTGACGAAGTTCGGTTGTAATGTCGTGCCTCCGCCGTTGGTAACCCCACTCGGCGATGTCGAGTTTTGCGAGGGCGGGAGCGTGACTCTCGATGCAGGCAACTCCCACAGTAATTACATCTGGTCCACAGGGGATACCACCCAGACGATCACAGTGAGTACGTCCGGAGACTACTACGTTACCGTCACAGATACGAACGATTGCGTCGAGGACTCTCCGCCTATTACCGTCGTCGTGTATCCCTTGCCGCAGCCATTCATATCGCCTGATGGAGTGACAGAGCTCTGCGACGGCGAAGATGTAACTCTCGATGCAGGCGCAGGATGGTCCTCCTACCTGTGGTCCACCGGCGACACCACGCGCACGATATCCGTGGACTATTCCGGCACGTTCTCGGTCTCGGTCGTGGATGTGAATTCCTGCCCCGGGACGTCTCAGGAGGTGGAGGTTCTGGTGCATCCGAACCCCGTTCCAGCACTCGCTGCGAACGGACCGACGGAGTTCTGCGAGGGCGGCAATGTTGTGCTCGATGCAGGCGGTGATTTCGCGCAGTACCTGTGGTCCACCGGCGATACGACACGAACTATCACCGTATCAACAAGCGGCACGTACAGCGTTGTGGTCGAGAATGAGTTCGGCTGCTCGACGCCATCGGCTGAGATAGACGTGACGGTGTATCCGCTGCCGCAGCCGGTGATCACGCCGCTATCGGCGACGTCGTTCTGCGAAGGCGAAAGCACCACACTCGATGCCGGTGCCGGATATGTCTCCTACGATTGGAACACCGGGGATACGACGCGAGAAATCACCGTGGATACGCCGGGAGACTATTTCGTCACGGTTACCGATATCAACGGCTGCTCGGCGGTTGCGGACATCGTAACTGTAGAAGTTTTCCCGCTGCCCGATCCGCAGATTACAGCCTCCGGCCCGACGGAGTTCTGCATCGGGGGCAGCGTTGTACTCGATGCCGGAAGCGGCTACGCGCAGTACGAATGGTCCTCCGGCGAGGCGGTGCAGGCTATCACCGTAAGCGATGCGGGGAGCTATTCCGTACAGGTCTGGACCGACGACGGGTGTTCGGCCATCTCAACCGAGATCGATGTGGTAGTCTATCCGAACCCGCAGCCGGTCATCACTCCGCTCGGTCCGCTGGAATTCTGCGTCGGGGATACGATTCAGCTCGAAGCAAGCGCGGGTTTCGCGACGTACCAGTGGAACACCGGCGACACCGGGCGCTATCTCTCCGTCTATCAGTCGGGGACGTACTTCGTGAACACCGCCAGCGTCGACGGCTGCCCGAACACCAGCGAGAGCATCTCGATCATCGTGCATCCTCTGCCGGCCCAGCCGGTGATCCGCCAGCAGCGGGACTCGCTGATCTCCACGCCGGCGTTTTCGTACCAATGGAACCTCAACGGCTCACCCCTGACCGGCGAGACGGACAGCGTTCTGCTCATACCGCAGTCCGGCGTGTACACTGTGACAATCACATCGCCGGAGGGCTGCAGCCGGGAGTCTGATCCTCTCGATATCACCATCGCGACGGTTACCATCGAGATACCGGACATCCAGGCGGAGCCAGGCGAGCGTGTGAGGATCCCCGTGCTCATAACGTCATCGGATCTGCTCGTAGAGAGCGGCGCACGGAATTTTAACGCCTCGGTTTCATTCGATAAGAACATCCTCTACAACCTCTCGCCTCAAGGCGGATGGAGCGTCCTGGCAGACGACAGGCGCGTTGATTTCGCTGCGCAGTGGAACGGCGCCTCGCAGACGCTTGCGGAGTTCGAGGTGCTGGCGATGCTGGGGAACGTCCAGAGCACGCCGCTGAGGATCGAGCGGTTCGAGTGGCTGGAAGGCGCTGTGCGCGTCACGACCATTGACGGCGAGTTCACGCTGGAGGTTTGCGAAGAAGGCGGCCCGCGCCTCTTCGATGCATCGGGGACGATGCAGCTGGCGCAGAACAGCCCGAATCCCTTCAACTCGATGACGAGCATCCAGTATGAGACGATTGAGCGCGGCACGACAAAGCTCTTCGTTCTCGATATGCTCGGCAGGAAGGTAGCAACGCTGGTGGACGAATACCGCGAACCCGGCGTCTACAGCGTGCAGTTCGATGCAGGCGATCTTCCCTCCGGGAAGTACATATACGTCCTGCAAACGCCGAATATGGTCACCAGGCGCATCATGCATCTGCTGAAATAGCGTGCCATTAGAATTTGCGTCTTTTGCAAAAAATGAGTCTTACTGCTTCCATCGGGCGGTAAGACTTTCTATATTCCAGTGTAATTAGAAACCAGATAGAGCCTTTCATGAGACGAGTCCTGTATCTTGTTATCATTCTTGTTTTTAGCGCATCGCTAACCCAGGCGCAGGAAGAGAAGAAGAACCCGTATCTCCTTCCAACGCTGGGAATCTACGGCGGTCCGCAATTCAACATGCACAGTGCCGATTTCACGAAGCTGCCGAACGTGCCAAATTGCTGTCCGCAGTTCACGGAAGGCGACGGGATCGGATTCTATCTGGGACTGTTCTACGGCATTCCGTTCGACGAGAAACTGAGCCTCGATCTCGGGTTGGCGTATGCGGATCACGGCGCTGAACTGACGGCCATCGAGCAGGAGACGCTGTCGGATCTCGGCACCCCGATAGACGGCGAATTCGAACACAGGATCGACGCCGGAATCACCACGCTCGGCCTTGAACCGATCCTCAACTACCGCGTCGCAGGCGATCTTTCGTTGCATGCGGGCCTGCGGCTCGGCTTCATGATGACGAGTACCTACGATCAGATCGAAGAGATCGTCGTGCCGTCGGATCGCGGTGTTTTTACCGATACGCAAACAAGAACCAGGAACGACCTCGCGGGCGATATAGAAGAAACCAGCGCATTCCAGCTATCGATGCTGGCCGGTATCAGCTACATGGTGCCGCTGAACAGCGAAGGTTCGCTGAATGCATCGCCGCAGTTGTTCTATAATTTCGCCTTCACGGATGCAGTATCCGGAGAGAATTGGAAGCTGCACGCCCTCCGCGCAGGCGTCAAAATCACCTACCGGATTTCGGACGAACCGCCTCCGCCTCCTCCGCCCCCGCCGCCGCCACCACCGCCGCCACCGCCGCCGAAGGAGAAGCTCCTTGCGGCCTCGGTCAAGGCAGTCGGTGTGGAAGAAGACGGGACGCAGTCGCCGGTCGTCAACATCAGGGTCGAGGAGTTCATCTCCACGCAGATGCACCCGCTCCTCAACTACGTGTTCTTCGATGAGAATGCGTCGGATATTCCGGCACGCTATACCGCGCTCAATGCGCAGCAAGCGCAGAATTTCGGCACTGCACAGCTTCGCAATCTTGAAACCATGCCGATCTATCACAACGTGCTGAACATCGTCGGAAGGCGTATGAAGGAGAATCCGCGGGCGCGGATCACGCTTACCGGAACGAATATGAACTACGGCCTCGAAGAGGATAACACGACGCTATCCCGCGACCGCGCCGAGGCGGTGAAGAACTACCTCACAAGCGTCTGGGGGATCGAAGGAAACCGCATTGAAGTCCGCGCCAGGAATCTTCCAGCCGCCCCATCGCGGCAGGATGAACCCGATGGACGTGCAGAAAACCGCCGCGTGGAGATCGAGAGCAACACCGTCGAAATTCTCGAGCCCGTCATTATTCAGGACACGCTCGAAGTCATCACACCGCCGATTCTGCGGTTCCTCCCTGAGGTGACTGCCGAAGCAGGACTTGCGGGATGGAATCTCAATGCGGAACACGGCTCCAACACCATGAAGGAATTCTCCGGCGGCAGCACTATCCCCGGCAACCTCGATGTGCGCGTCAGCGAAAGTATTACGCGCGGCTCTGCCGAGCCGATTCGCTACACGCTGCAGGCCAGCGATAACGATGGGAAGTCCGTCCGCACGGATCCTCAGACGATTGATGTGCAGCAAATCACGATCCAGAAGAAGCGCACCGAGCAGCTCGCCGATGTGGAGATCGACCAGTACAGGCTGATCCTCTTCGAGTTCGGTTCGACGGAACTCACCCCGGCAAACAGAAGGATAGCCGAGTTCATCAAGGGCCGGATTCAGCCGCAGTCGGAAGTCACTATCACCGGCTATACCGATAGGATCGGCGAAGCGGAATTCAACCGCCAGCTCTCCGAGGGCCGGGCCGCAGCGACATCCAGAGCATTGAACGTGCCGCTGGAAAATGCACGGGGCGTCGGCGAGAACCAGCTTCTCTTCGATAACGACCTTCCCGAAGGCAGGTACTATTGCCGTACGGTGAACGTGGAAGTGCGCACGCCGATAAATCAGTAAGATTCCTCTCGTATTAGTATCTTGGAAGTCCGGCAGATGCCGGACTTTCTTGTTGCACCAGATTCGATTTACATATGCGGTTTTTATCAACCATTCTCGTTTTTTGCTTCGTTGCCGGCGGTCTTTCGGCGCAGGTATATACCGGTCCGAAATGGGCGCCAAGCAACTTCGATACTACCGTCGCCGGAAACTATCGCGGCGCGAAGATCACCTCCCGTGCGCAGCTGGATTCGATGAAAAACATCTACGGCGTTCACACCGTGCTCAATCTCGCCAAGGATGCGCTCCCGAAATCCGGGAAAACGGAGATCGAGTGGTCGGAAGAGCTGGGGATGAAGTACGTATCGGTCTATCTCGGAAACAGGCCGCCCTCTGAGGAAAAGTGGGAGATGATCAAGTCGATGCTCGATAGCGGTGGAGTGTATGTCCATTGCCATCACGGTGCGGATAGAACTGGCGCGATCCTTGCGATGTACAGGATAGAGCGCGAAGGCTACACGCCGCAGCAGGCCTACAAGGAGGCAAGAAAATACGGCTTCAAGTCGTGGAACACCTATCTGCGGGAGTGGATCGGGTATCCGAAGAGTGCGGAGAAGTAGCCGGGCAGCTCACTGAGTCTGGACCACTGTCCTCTGATACATACATAGTGACCGCAGAATGAAACACTTGTTGCTTACCATCCTTGGCATTGCGATGCTGGCTCCGGCATCCGCATTCTCACAAACAACAAAACTTCAAGGCCTGGTCTTCGATGCGGCAACGCAAACGCCGCTTCCCTTTGCGCACGTGTGGGTGCTGGATACAGAAAACGGCACGACGACCGGGCGCGACGGGACGTTCACACTGCCGATGAAACCGGGCTCGTACCGTCTCAAGGCAAGCTATATCGGGTACACGAGCCGCACCGTCACGGTCGATGTCGGCCGCACGGCCGACAGCATAGGCATCGGCCTTACGCCGAGTACGATTGAGTTTCCCGAGATCGTGGTCGTGCCCGGAGAAAATCCGGCCATTCCCATTATCCGGAAAGCTATAGAAGCGAGGAAGCGCGTTGAGGAGAAGCTCCAGAACTACAGCCTCGAAGCGCATTCCAAACTCACGATGAAGATGGACGTCGACACCGATTCCAAGGAGGCCGCATTCTTCCGTGAGACGCCGGTTGTATTGGAATCGCAGACCGACGCCTATTGGTCGCGGGAATACGGCTACAAGGAAATCATCCATGCGCGGAAGCAATCGATTCTGCAGGATGTGAACAATTTCATCACAAGCATGCCTGCCCAGGCAAACTTTTCGCAGGATGAATTCACCTCGAGTCTCGGTACAATGATTCTCCCGATATCGGAATCCGGGTTGAGTTCATACTACTACGATCTGAAGGGCACGATCGCGCAGGATTCTGCGAAGATCTACGTCATCGATGTGGAGCCGCGTTCTGATCTGCAGCCGAGGATACGCGGGACGTACTATATCCAGGACTCCACTTACCTCGTGAACAAGGTCGACGTCGAGTTTAACCAGGTTGCGATGCCCACAGCATTCCAGAAGTTTTCATTCAAACAGCAGTTCCAATTCATCCAGAACGAATTCTGGATGCCCTCCGATGTGGCAATTTCGCTTGAAGCCGAGATCAATACGGTCTTCACGATTAACCTCAATGCGGATTTTTTCTCTATCCTTCAGGACCACCGTATCAACGATCCGCAGATCGACACGGTATTCGACGATTTTCGCATTGTGATCGAAGAAGGCGCCGACGATGTGGATTCCCTGCAGTGGGCTCAGGCCAGCCTGATTCAAAACACCGAGGCGGAGCTTCGGAGCTATCGAGTCACCGATAGCGTTGTGGCGGTGGAACGCGAAGAGGCGCGAGAGTTCGGCGCATTCGGCGTCTTGTTCGGCAAAGCGCTTGAGTTCGAAGAGCAAACCTGGCACCTGCCGGGCGCGTTCAGTATCTACCGATTCAATCGCATAGAAGGGCACTCCCTCTACGCTCCTGTGCGTGTCGATAATCTCATGGAGCCGTTTCGCAGGATCTGGGTTGAGCCCGGGTACGGTTTTTCGGACGAGAAGTTTAAATGGGACGCCGGTGTTTCGCTGAACGTGCAGAAGCGCAACCACATAAGGCTTTCATTACAGGGCTACGACAAGCTTTGGTACATCGACGTGGAGGATATGCCGCTGGATGCAACCTCCGCAACCGTCTGGGATGCGATGTTCGACTTCGATCCGCGAGACTATTACTATGTCCGCGGCGGCAAAGCATCGCTGGAAGGCTACAGCCTTTCCTGGCTCCATACGACGCTTACTGGCGGATACAACGACTACACCAACGCACTGGTGACAACCGACGAGAGGCTCCTACGGGCAAACAGACCGTATCCGGAAAACCCCGCTATCAATGAAGGTGAGATTTCGTCGTTCGGGCTTTCATTCCAGTACGATAACCGGAGCTTAATTCTGAACAAAGGGGTCGTTGAGCGCCGGGGGAACCGCGACCACATGCCACGGATCGGTGCGATGTACCATTCGGCTTCGCTGGACGAAGGCTCGTGGGAATACATCGTCGCGGACTTCCGCATGCGCGGGCGGATTTCTACATTTATTCCGGGCGTCACGCACTACCGCCTTGAAGGCCGGTGGTCGGATTCAAAACTGCCGACCCAGCACCTGTTCAACCTGACAGGCAGCGAAGGCAGCCTGACAAGGGCCTTTACGTTCCGCACGCTGCGGTTCAGGGAATTCGGTGGAGACCAGATCGCGACGCTTCATCTGGAGCATAATTTCGGGAATCTGCCGTTCCGGTTACTCGGTCTGGACGATCTTCCGGTTGTGCAGAGCGGGATGTGGGAATTAATGCTGTTCGGGGGTGCAGGGTGGAGCGATATGCGCGCAGCAACGGCGGAATTACTTACCTATCCCGATACCGAGCCGGTAAGGTCTCCCTTCTACGAAGCAGGCGTGAGTCTCAACAACCTTTGGGGGTTGTTCCGGTTCGATTTCGCCTGGCGCCTGAACAAATTCCAGGACGGGAATAATTTCTACTTCGGACTGACGGCGAGCTTCGGCGGGATGTTCAACAACGACGATGACGACTAGCCGTCTGCGGTAAGCCGCTTACGGCCAGAGTAATTCCTCTTCGGCGAGTTCGAAGCCCAATCCTTCGCGGACGATCTGCGGATCTTCGCCGGTGAAGTCGATCATCGTGGATACCAGTCCCGTGTACGGCGAACGGTAAAAGTTCGTCTCGTCGTCGATGATGATATCGACCTTCTTTTCGAACTGCTCGAACAGTTCATCGAGCGTGATCGGGTCCTGGTTTTCCGGCAGCCGCGCCGACATGGAGATCAGCGGGTTTTCCAGAATGCCGACGAGGGATTGGCATATCGGATGATCGGGGATACGAATCCCGACGGTGGTGCGTTTGCTGTTCGAGACGAGTTTCGGTACCAGTTTCGATGCCGGCAGAAGAAATGTATACGGGCCCGGCGTCAGCCGCCGCATGACCTTGTACGCTTTATCCGCGACATGCGCGTAGTCTGCGATATTGGAAATAGACTGCGCAATGAAGGTCAGCGGTTTCTTCTCAGGGTGATTGCGCATCGCGCGAATCCGTTCCTGACCTTCTTTGTTATTGAGATCGCAGCCGATTGCGTACACCGTATCCGTCGGATAAAGCATAACGGCGCCCCGTTTCAGCTCATTGACGATTTGGTCCATGACCCGGATTTGGGGTGTTTCTGGCTGTACTTGGAAGACCTGCGCCATAACGAGAGTACCTCTAACTCTTGTACATTTCGTGGTACATTGCTTCAAGCTCCTGCAGCTGTTCCAGCGTATTCACTCCGCGAATCTCGTTGAATGAGTCGACCAGATAAGGCTCCATTGTTTTGCCTTCCTTTTTGAATATCGCGAAGACATCGGGAAGGTAGTATTCGCCTTGTGCATTGTCGTTCGTTACCCTGCTAAGGGCATCGAAGAGAGCTTTCTTCTGAAAGATATATATCCCGCTGTTTATTTCTGACACCTTTTTTTCGCTCTCGTTTGCATCTTTGTGCTCAACGATTTTCACGATACGGCCGTTTTCATCGCGGATGACGCGTCCATACCCCGTGGGATCGGGAAGTTCGGCCGTCATTACCGTGACCGCCGCAGCTTTATCCCGGTGCAGCTTCAGCATGGAACGCAGCGTTTCAGGGCGGGTAAGCGGCACGTCACCGGAGAGGATAAGTACATCGCCCTCGAAGTTCGCCAGGGCGCTCTCAGCCTGAATCACCGCGTGCCCAGTCCCGAGCTGTTCTTCTTGCACTGCCGTCCGGATCTCCTGTCTGCCCAATGAATCCAGGTGTTTGCGCACAGCTTCCCGCTGATGGCCGATAATAGCGACGACGGGGTCCGCCTCACAAGCGATGGCCTGGTTCACGACATGTTCGATGAGAGGTTTTCCACCGACTTCGTGGAGCACTTTCGCGAGGTCGGGATTCTTCATTCTTTTCCCCTGTCCTGCTGCAAGGATGACAGCAGCCACAGGCGGCGCAGACGGAGTCATAAATCGCTCCTCAGGTACACGTTCTGGGATAATTGGTTAGGAGTGAGTCGGGAAGACTGTCTCAGGCGGGGCATCGGGGAGTTGAAATGCTCTTATGACTATGCGACATTTCTTCCCGTCGTAATCTTCTTCACCTTGTTCTCTTCATTGACGAGAACGGTCGTCGGCTCATGCACTTTGGCTTCCTCGTCGGAGTATTCGCCATAGGTGATGATGATAACTTCGTCGCCGACCTGTCCAAGTCTGGCAGCCGCACCGTTCAGGCAAATGGTGCCCGATCCGGGTTCTCCTTCGATAAGGTAGGTTTCGAAGCGGTTGCCGTTGTTGATATTCACGACCTGGACCTTTTCGAACGGCAGCATATCGGCAATCTTCATCAGGTCGGGATCGACCGTAAGGCTGCCTTCGTAATAGAGTTCTGCCTCCGTTACGCGGGCGCGATGAATTTTGGACTTGTACATGATGCGTTTCATTGACGCTGCTGCTCTTCGAGATACAAATTATTTGAGAAACATATTATCGATGAGCCGGACGCTGCCGACCCGCACTGCAGCCGCGATAAGCGGTCTATCTGCGTCTGCGATCGAATCTACCGGCCGATATCCTGCGAAATCCAGCACTTCTACATACTCGGCTTTCAATACGCCGGTTCGTTCTATTTCGGCCAATGCAAGGGACTTCAGTCTGGCTGCATCCGTGGTTCCGGACTGCGCCTCTTTTGCGGCTGCCATCAGCCCGCGGGAGAGTGCCAGAGCCTCAGAACGCTCTATCGCAGAAAGATACGTATTTCGCGAACTAAGCGCTAGACCGTCGGAGTCCCTCGCCGTGTCCAAAACAACGATATCGGTATCAAAGTTCAAATCGTTGGTCATCTGGAGGATGACAGCCGCCTGCTGGGCGTCTTTCTGGCCGAAAACCGCCACATCCGGCCTGACGATGTTGAAGAGCTTCCCCACGATCGTCGTCACTCCTTCAAAATGCGTAGGGCGGGAGGCGCCTTCCAGGATCTCCGTCATCCCATTGACCTTGATCGAGGTGCTGTGCCCGTCCGAGTACATTTCGTCCGTATGCGGGAAGAAGACTGCATCGCATTCTTCCTGCTTGAGCAGTTCAATGTCCCTCGCGGCATCCCGGGGGTACTTCTCGAGGTCTTCGCCAGGAGCAAACTGCGTCGGGTTTACATAGATGGAGCACACGACATACTGCGCGTGCTTCTTCGCTTCGCGGATGAGATTCAGATGCCCTTGATGGAGGTAGCCCATCGTCGGAACAAATCCGATAGAGATCGACAGCCGCTTCTGGGCGCGGGCGAAGCGCGCC
>PABJ01000145.1 GCA_002699105.1 Ectothiorhodospiraceae bacterium
AGCACGAATGCAGACCAGTAATACGGGTTGTGGTAACCGTTTCTTCGCATGATTCTTTTTGTTTCCGAGATTGCTTCGCGCTTCGAGTAACCTTTGCTCAGCAAGGAGTAGAATGTTGCCATGAACTCTGCCGATGCTTTGTCATCGATATTCCACAGGCTCATGACGATACTCGGAACTCCGGCAATCCAAAATGCGCGGCCCATACTGGCGATCCCATCGCCGCGGAAGAACCGCCCAGCGCCCGATTCGCAGGCACTCAGCACGACGAGATCGGCATGGAGCCGCATCCTGGCGATATCTTCAGCGAGCACAAGGCCGTCTTGACTTCCGTCCGATGCGAGAAACAGCATCGATTTCGCTGGATTGTCTTCATTCACAAGGTTGTGCGATGCGAAGTGGAGTAACTGATAGTTACCAGCCTCACGGAAGAAGCGCCCCTCCGTCGCTGCTCTTCGCAAGAGAACAGAACTCTCTGATGCAGCTAACGAATCCGAGATACGGCGTACCTCGTCCTCAGCGTAGCGGAGGTTTGATAGGCTCAGCGCGCGAGGCTCTTCTAGTCCCTCAACCGAAGTAATGCTTCTGTACGAACCCTTCGTCTTGCCGGATATTGACGGGTTACCGAAAGCCAGGAGACCTTTGGCGGCGTAACGGCGTTCGTTCGCTCTCTTCATATCGCGTGCATATAAACTTGCCGAGACTGCATACCCGATATCGTGGTCATCTATCAAAAACCGTGCGTTTCGCACGTCAGTAGAATCTTTGCAACGTGTGATATCCGTTGGGAGCGCTTCGAATGGCACCGAATACAGAGAAGCATCGGGTACGATGATGAGGTCTCTGTGTCTGCGGAGCAATGGTTTAATAGCCGTAAACAGCGTATCAAAGAGCATCTTCGCCTGGTATACATTGTAGCCGGGCATTTTTAGCTTAGAAGAATCCTCTTCCCAGATAGACCGGACGAGCCGGGCTAGACGCCAATCCCCAATTGGTACTGTTGAGCACACGGAAGTATCTCGTGATATCGCTATCACGGATGTGAACTCATCATCCACTGAAAATGACACGATGAGTTCGAAAGGACGTAGAACGTCCCTCTGCAGTTCTTCGATTGGGAGAATTACGGGGAGCAGCATCTGGCCGATCCTCGGGTACAGCCGTCTTGCAGAATCGATTAATATGTTCCGCTGCGCGACGAGGGAGGTTAACTCCTGTTCATGACCGTCTCCCGGTTTTGACTCGAGCGATTCAATTTTATTCTGTAGTCTCTCGAACTTGCTGCGCAACAAAGCCGGCAACACTTGCCCATCATGAAGTATTGTGCTGGTATAGGTATCAAGAGCAGTTCTCCCCTTCCCAAGCTCAGAAAAATAATGCGCTGAATCCGGCATCCCAATCGAGGAATAGCAAGCGACAAGGGAATTATATTCATATGCATTCGAGAGCAGCCCACGCTTGAGATTCGGACTTAATGTGAACTGCTGCAGCAACTCTTCATGAATATTTGCTGCCTCTCTGAAGTACGGTATTGCAGCTCGTGGTTCCATAAGATCAAGATAATCCATACCTACTCGGTCATAGGCCTTGATGAGGTCTGTTGGACTACCGCTACGCTTTGCATGCTTTAATGACTGTACATCGTACATTGCCGCAGTGCTATAATCCCCGCGATTCCAATAGAGAGTTGCAGCAACAGATGCAAGACCCCTTTGATACCTATCATCGTTTTTCGCGTACTGTCTTAGATGGTCCAGCCGTTGTTCAGCATCGGAAAACCGCTTCATGAAACTCAACAGATCAACGAGACTTACGCTCACATTCCAGTAAAGATTTCGGAGTTCGTGCGCTTGAACCAGGCTGTCTGCTTCCATTAATACTTCGTACTGTGCTTCGTATGAGCGCTGCAAGTCAATATAACAGCTCTGCATCCCTAGAAGAGCATATACTCTAAGTGTTGGCTGGTTGGATTTGTTGCTATATGTAACTGCTTCCTGATAGTAGTGAAGTGCCTCTTCACTCGTCCCTACATCCGAATAAAGCTGTCCGAGGACAGATGAAAAACGGGCGGCTTCATACCACCAGTCCTTTGGTTTGGCGATACGCTCCCACTCAAGCACCAGGACTAAGGCTTTATTCAGCATGGCGTTTCTGCTTAACGCTTCTGCATAATAGTACGCTGCGAACGCCGTGTTCCTCGTCTTGCCTTCCTGTAGAGCAATAAGGTAAGCTTCCCTGAATTGTTGGACTGCTGCATCCAAATTTATTTGAAACTGATAATAGGCAAGTCGCAACCGGACACAGATCTCGAAAAACCTGTTTGACGAAGACTTCACCTCGGGAAAGATTGCTTTAAACATTTCCTCTGATTTATTGAAGTCGGTATTGTCGAACACGAGACAAGCATTCGCATATTGGACAATGGTATTTAATTCTGGTTCAACCTGAGTATGGTTACGGTAGGCGTCACGTAGTTGTATTAATTGCTCACGTTCTTTTGCCCGCCAGAGTGCTTCGATCATATGAACGCGATATGGCTTGAACTTTTCACATGCAAGAAATTCCTCCGGCGATATCCCGCTCGAACGGTACTCATCCGCACCGGTGACTAGATCTTGTGCCGACAGAGCGGCGTGTAGGCGTGTGTACGAACGATTCTCCTGTTGCATGTTTTGAGTAGTAAGTGCAGCAGGAAGGCTTAACACTATAATCAGGAGGAATATTCGATAGTAAATCATGAAATCGTATGCCGACTCATAAAGGTAGAACCTACAGCAAGAAGAAGACGTTTCTTGGCGGTTTTCCAGGTTCATAGTTCCTTCTACCTTGCCGACTACCCTCATCAGTCTCAGGGCTGGAATTACAAAGCAAGAACTCGCTGTGGCAATCCCTGACATGGTATTTTACCTGGAAGTTCGTACCAACAGTCACGAGCCAGCCGCAGTATTCATCCAGATCGTAGTCTTCGGTATCAGCATCCAAATTGACTTCCTTGTAGGGCGGTAGCTTCTCGTCGGCGCAGTCCCCGAGGTTTATCCCCATGTTGATCTTTGGGGTTAGCCCGGATGTGTAGCCCCAGTCCGGTGGTGAGGCTACCTTTTGCGTAGCGGTCGGGTTTGGATCAAGCGGATAGTTGCCGCCAGTCTCATTGTTGATGTTGTTGTAGTCTGCAATGATCGCGTTGATCACACTATCTGGTAGGGATTGGCAGGTCGGCATGCATAATCTCCACTATTATGTGTTCGGATAGAGCAACAAAGTGCAGAGCAGGTTGTCCCCACTGCGCGTCGAAGAGTAAAGTACGAAAATATGCTGCTAATTGAGAAGAGAGCGGAAGTGGGAGAGTTCGCTCGTGAGACCTGCGTCCTTGGTCTCCAGGTCGGATAGTATTCGGCGGGCTGCGTCGCGCTCTCGCAACAGGAAATGTGCTGTCATCTTGTAGTATTGGGCATACGCGTAGAGACGGTACTGGCGGGCTTCATTTCCGTTTGCAGCGATAAGTTCTTCCATGGCTGCGTCGGATGATTCAATGGCTCCCCTAAGGTCGGTTTGATCGTACATCTTGTACGCACCAAGGATCGTTCGTTCCGACTTCCCGAGGTATAGCCGCGCACTATACAGGTCGCCGAGGATCCTGGCTTTCTGTGAGGAGTTGGCTCTGAGCGTGGCAGCAATACTGATAGCCTCTTTGTAGGAGCCTGCTGTAATAAGGCTATCCAGTGAATGGATCGGCTCATCCATCCAATTTTCGGCAGCAGAACGTTCAACTGGGACATCAGGAATTTCCAGGCTCTCGAGCCGGTTATCGCCCACGATAATTCCAGTGACATAGATAACTGCAAGTGTAGCCGCAATCGCCCCGAACCAGATGGTCATTTTATAGACGTTACCGCCATCGGATTTCGAGGAGCCATGTTTTGCTTCTCGATCAGCGGCTCCTTCGTTCGATGGATCCGATTCGTTTCGGATGCCAGCAATCGTCCCGGAGGCTTCGGCGTACAGTTCATCATACGCCAGCTTCCAATCGTCGGAACGTTCGAGCATTAACTCGACGAATTCCCTGTCGTCGGGTTCGATGAGTGCTGAGCTATCCTTTGTATCGCCGGTCAATGTATGAGCAACATACCTGCTTAGCAGATCCATATCGATATCAGTATCCGCCCCATCGATTGCCTCGATCAAGCGGCGGCGGATTGCCGGATTTTTCAGGTTTTCGAGAATCTTTTGATGCTCTTGTTCGTTCATGACGCAGTAAATGCAGTTGTATCTTCAGTTCCGGGGAAGATATTCTTCATTATTCCCTCTACATGTATAGAGAACTGAAACACCCAATCTGTGACACGTGGTTCATTTTTTTTTCACAATTGCCGTTTTTAATGCAGAAAGTCCCCTGCTGATGCGTTGACGTACATTTACAACGGTGATTCCCAGCTCGGTTGCTATAGTGCTGTCAGGCTTTTCCTCCATATACCGCATGAGAATTGCCTGTCGGTACGACGTTGGAAGATCGTCCAACAGCATTGCCAGATCGTATTCGCTTAGTGAGTCGTACGTTGTATTGATACAGTCTCCCTTGAATGGAGTCATATCCATTGGCTGATGATCTGAAGCCGTATCTTCGGGGGCATCATCAAGGGCGATTTCGGACTTTCTCTTTTTTTCTCGGAAGTACTCTGAACGGGTGTGGAACGTATGTGTGGTAAAAAGGGCAAGAATGTTATCTACCTCTCCGACCTTGGCGTCATTTTCGAAGAAAGTACATACTGCACGCTGCCCGAGTTCATCTAGGAGGTCCCGGTCGTGCAAGACACGACGGTTCAATGCAATCGCTAACTTACGAAGGGCCTCGTAAAGCTCTTCCTTCGCAGAATTGTTACCGTTCCGACTCTCATTGTAGAGTCGGGCTAAATGTTCCCCTGACGGATTCATGAACTACGAACTTTGGTATGTTCGAAACACTGACTGAAAATGCTACCAGCCTTTAAGTTACAAGGATAACGCACTTAGATCAAGTGTTGACAGAGATTTACTGTTGGGTTTCGATAAGATTGGAGTAGAAACTGATAAAAGAAGCAAACGATATCCGAAATATTGCGCTCAATTTGTTGGCCATCCGATTCCTGTGTTGTGTCTGAATATGCTTGAATCGCAGGAGGGTGAAGATTGCGGCACCGTGGCTTTGCTTTGGTTGCAGGAGCCCGTAAATTGAAAAGATATTCTGAGCAGGCGCTACTACTGGAATCATTTCGATTACTAGTGTAACGATTCTGCCTATTCGATCATCTATCTTCAGGTGCCGTGTGTGCTGCTTCTGCATCCTGAATGCGAAGTCGGTACTTACCCCGTTGTGTGCGAGTTAGATACCCCACAATTGATAGCCTCATTTGAACGGTCCGTTTGGACTTCGAACGAGATTCCGCAAACGGCCATTACAGATTTACGCACGAAATTCCGACATCAAATGAACCGTACCGTTACCCTGTCGATCCTTGCCATTCTCATTTGCGTATCATTTCCGTACCAAGCTCATGCCCAGGATGGGAAGGGGGGAATTAAGGGGATCGTGACTGATTCCCTCACGGGTGAAAGGCTTTCTCTCGCGAATATCTATATCCTCGATCAAGGATCGGGCGCGGCAACCGATGTCAACGGCTTCTATTTCATTGGTAATATTAAGGCGCAAACCGTACAGATTCGGGCTTCGCTGCTCGGCTACAGGACGGTTGTGGAAGAGGTCGAGATCAAAGCCGGACAAATCATCGATCAGAATTTCGAGCTGGCACCGACTGCAATCGAGATGGAAGCGATCGAAAAAACGGCGGAGCGGCGCCTGCGTTATGATACAGAGATCAGTACTATGCCGATTGGCAGCAGGGAAATCGAGATTGTACCTGCGACGGTGGAGTCCGATTTATTCCGGACGATTTCCATCCTGCCTGGCGTTGTGGCAACGAGCGATGTTAACAGTCAGTTTTATGTGCGCGGTGGCGGTGGTGATCAGAACCTGATAATCCTCGATGGAATGACAGTGTACAACCCATTCCATGCACTGGGTATTTTTTCGATCTTCGATGCCGACGCCGTGAAAGAGGCAGAAATCCTCAAGGGCGGGTTTCCGGCAGAGTGGGGGAACAGGCTCTCTTCGGTCATCAACATCCGTACGAAAGAGGGTAACCGGAAGCGGTTCTCAGGGAAGATCAACATGAGCCAGGTCAGCGGTAAGGTGATGATGGAAGGCCCTACGCCGTGGGACGGCTCGTGGATGTTCGCCGGACGAAAGAGCTTTTTCGACGAGGTCCTCCAGGAATTCGTGCGTCAGGAAACCCCGTTCGATTTTCACGACTTTATGGGGCGCGTGAACGTATCCACCGGTGAAAGCGGTCGGCTATCGCTGCACGTTTTGAATACGGCGGATAAAATCAGCCCGTTGAATAGATTTGAACCGGAATACACCTGGGCGAACTCCGCATACGGTATGACATGGTTCCAGGTGTTGGAGTCGAAGTACCTCATCGAGACAACGTTCTCATTCAGCAATTTCAAAGGGGAGCTTTTCCCGCGCGAAAATCCCGACCTCACCCCGCGTACCTCCGAGATCAGCGATGTGTACTTCAACGGTTCTGTGACGTACTTCCAGGATAATGGCGATCAGTATGGTGCAGGATTCATGTTCCGCCTGCCTGGGTACAAATACAGTTTTGTGAACTCTGCGAACTTCTTTATCGAAGAAGACACGAAGAACAGCGAAACGGGTATGTGGTTCAAGTATAAGTTCAAACAGTGGGACCCGTTCAGTATCGAGATCGGTTTGCGATCTGATCTTTTCGCTCTCGTCTCCGCACACAGTTCGGATGCATTCGAACCGCGGTTCGGCTTCACCTGGGATATCACGGAGTCGTATGCCTTCAAGGCAGCATATTCCAGAGTGCATCAGCGAGTGGTTACCATTACAAACGAAGACGATCTGGTTTCACTATTCCAGACATGGATACCCGTCCCGGAGGATGACCCTTCCCAGCAGGCCGATCACTATATTGTCGGAATCGACGGAGACATTCCGTTTATACCGGGCATGAATTTCGATATCCAGGGCTATTACAAGGATATGAAGAACCTGCTCGAGTTCAACCGCGAGAAAGTCGATGCCAATGACCCTGATTTTATCCAGGCGACAGGTGAGTCATACGGTATGGAAGTGTTTCTTGAGCAGCGCGCTACGCAGTACTACGGCTGGGTTGCATATACACTCGGCCACACAATTCGCGAAGCCGGTGCGCTTACCTACCGCCCGCGATACGATCGTCGTCACAGTGTCAACTTCGTCTTCGGGTATAAACCGGCGCCCGACTGGGACTTCAACCTTCGATGGGAATTCGGTTCAGGTCTGCCGTTCTCACAAATCGTAGGGTTCTACGATAGGCTGCTTTTTAACGGCATCTTCAGTGGAGCGGGGTACTCGACAGAAGAAGGTGAACCATATACAATCCTTGGACCGAAAAATGCCGGAAGGCTGCCCTCGTACCACCGGCTGGATGTCAGCGCATCGAAATCCTTTAACCTCGATCCTATTACCCTCAGTGTTGAGGCGAGCATCATCAACCTCTACGATCGTGCGAACATGTTCTATTTCGATCAATCCACGGGCGAACGTATCGATATGCTCCCGTTCTTACCGACGGTGACGTTGAAAGCAGAATTCTAGGAGTCAGTGCTTCGTATCGTGGTTGGATGCGAGCGACAGGAGTTCTATTTTTCGTGCTCAAAGGCCGAATGCCTTATAGAATTCTGACCTGAAACCTGTTTGAGTTCATGGTAAAACACCGCCGGAACGACCTACTAATTCCGTTCCTCCTTGTCGTTTTCGATCTCATTGCGATTATTGGCGCATTTCACGCGGCGTATTACCTTAGATTCGAGCCCTGGTTTTCCGCCCTGGTCCCGATCGAAAAAGGCGTACCTGGTATTGCGTCCTACACGATCGCCTCTCTCGTTGTTGCCCCGATCTGGGTTTTCATGTTCAATGGCAGGAAGGTATACCGACCCCGCCGTCCGATCGAACCCAGCGGCGAATTCTTTTCCATCCTCAAAACGGTAAGCCTGGGCCTGCTCATCATCATGAGCATGGCGTTTTTCTATAGGGGCTTTTCGTACTCACGTATCATCCTGATTCTTATCTGGTTCTTCTCCATCGGGTTCCTTTACGCCGGTAGATACATCGTGTACCGGTACGAACAGTTCCTCTATGTGCGGGGTAAAGAACTGCGGAACGTCATCATCGTCGGGGCGAACAAAGTTGCACAGAGTATCGCGCTGCAGATTCAACAGCGGCCGACAATGGGGTACCACCTCTTTGGCTATGTGTCACCGGTTGATGAACGGATTGAAGGCATTTCGGTCCCCCGGCTCGGGACGGTGAGCGATATACCGGATCTCGTCTCCGAAAACAGGATCGAGACAATTGTCGTTTGTCTCACTGAAGAAAAAAACGGCGATTTGGCAGCCATTCTTGATATGCTTGTCGGGACTAGTGTGCAGATACTGCTCCAGTTCGAATTCATCGGCATCATGCCCACACGGCTGCGGACGTTCGAGATGTTCGGCTTGCCATTTCTTGGCGTGAAGGATATACCGATGACGACTTGGGGGAGGATCTCGAAACGCGTCTTCGATCTTCTCTTCAGTGCGTTTGTTTTGGTCGTTACCGCGCCGCTTGCAGGTCTGATCACCATCCTTATCTGGCTTGAATCCGGCAGGCCGGTGTTCTTCAAACAAGTCCGCGTCGGTATGTATGGCGAGCAATTTGATTGCCTGAAATTCCGGACTATGCGGAAGGACGCCGAAAAGGAGTCGGGACCAACCTGGACGAAGAAAGGGGATCCACGGGTTACTAAGATTGGTAGATTTCTTCGCCGGACGAGCCTGGACGAATTACCGCAGTTTCTGAATGTGATACGCGGCGAGATGAGTGTGGTCGGCCCTCGACCCGAGCGTCCGGTGTTTGTGAGTCAGTTCCAGCAGTATGTCCCAAAATACCTGGAACGGCACCGTGTGAAGACTGGCTTAACCGGGTGGGCGCAGGTGAACGGCTTACGCGGCGAAGTACCGATAGCCGAACGCACAAAGTTCGACCTTTACTATATAGAGAACTGGTCGTTGTTTTTTGATCTCAGAATCATCCTGAAAACGCTCTATACAATCGTGTTCGGGAAGGACGCTTATTAACCATGATTGCTGTCTTTATCTTCTACCTCCATATCGTCGGCGTTACGTATGCTTTCGCACAGGGATACCACAATCACAAGCTTGTGGATGGTTTCCTGGCCGTGGCGTTTGTTGCGATAATCTTCTCAGTCGGCTGGACGATTTCGGGGTTTATCGTGCACTTTTTCATACCCGCTGAGGGCTTCGGGGAAATCCTCGATCCGGATTCAATCTCCCTTCTGATCGTGACCGGTCTGGAGGCTGTGCTCTACATTACGTACTTCTTTCGCCGCTCGAAAAATGCGGACTCGGAAGTCGCCGTGTAGGGTGTGCGGCTGTTACTTGAGTTCGAACCGGAAGGTAGCCAATGCGTTTTGATCGGTTTGTTCCATGCTGCCCGGCAGTGCGTTAAACTTCCAAGTCCGCATAGCACGGAGCACAGCATTTTCGAACGCGGGCTCTCCCTTCTGAATAAACGTGATATTCCTTACCGAGCCGTCGGGCTTGACGGTAAACCGGACTTTTATCGTGGCCTCGCGCGTGACCCCGCTGGGGAATTCAGGCATGACACCGGCGATTCGGTTGCGGGAAGGTCCCATTCCCCAATCAATGTTCGACGCGGTCGCAGGCGTTGAACTGAGTTGGCCAGGGTCGGATGTAATCTGCGCGTTATCGCTTTCCATGCCGGCGCGGTTGTCGCCCGTTCTGCCGAAGGTTGGCACATCGCGCTCTCTTCCATCCTCCCGGCCGAACCGCTCGGTACCTGCTTCGGGGCTGGATTTCGTGTAGTCGTTTCCGCCGCCGAATTCCGGCAGATCGAAGCGGTCCATACCGCGCGGCGTTCGCGGTTCACTGGGGATCGTCGTTGCACCGCGATCCTGGCGCGTACTGGCCTGATTCTGAGATGTACGCGGCTGCGCAGAACGTGCCGCTGGTGCGTTCGTCGATTGCACGGCCGACTGCCGCTGCGTCGTGCGCCGTGTCTGAATCGGTTTTGGAGGCTGGGGTGATTTCGAAGGTGCGATAAAGGTGAGTTCAACTACTTCGGGAATATTTGCACGCGGCGTTTCCATGACCCAAAGAATCGTAATCATCAGCAGTAAAACGTGGACTGCCAACGAGGCGCCAATACTTCTCGCATCATCCTTCGAAAATTTCATTCCGTTTCTTCCTTCTGCGTCGTTGAAATGAAGAACCTTGATGCACCCACACCTTTGGCCTGATCGATAACGTAGACCGCCTGTTCGAGCGCAACAGTTTTATCACTTGCAAGAACGACAACTTGTTCCTCAGGCTCCGTGATGACGGCCTGTAGGCGGGTTTCTATCTCTTCGTAGGGCGTTTCCTCGCCGTTGATGTAAATACGTCCATCTTCCAGCAAGTTGATGACGACCTGCTTCTCCTCCGAGGTCTGGGAGTATTCCGCCTCCGGGAGAATCACCTTGATGCCCTCGGTCACGATGAACGAGGAGGTGAGGAGGAAAAACACCAGGAGAAGCAGCACGATATCGGTCAGCGACGAATAGCTGAATACCGTGAGAGTCTTGTTCCTGGGGGTTAATGAGATTTTCATGCATTGCCTCCGCTTGCTGCGGCTTTTGCTTGCTGGGCTTTGCGCGCTGCTGCCATGCGGCGTTGTTCGGATTGGGCAATATCCAGGAAGTCGTTACAACTTTGCTCGGTTTCGGACACAAAGTGGTTGATACCATTCACGAAGTAGTTGTACATGAAATACGCAGGGATGCCCACCATGAGTCCGAAAGCCGTCGTGAGAAGCGCTTCCCAGATGCCCCCGGCGAGCAGCTGCGGATTCACGACACCCTCGTTTACTTCGATAACCCGGAAGGCGCTTATCATTCCCGTAACGGTACCGAGAAAGCCGAGTAGCGGTGCAATACCCGCGATAGAGCCGAGCAGCCCCAATCCACGCTCAAGCTTGTAGATTTCCTGTTTCGCTGTCGATTCGACAGCGTCTTTCACATCCTGGTGCGGATACTGAATCTTCAACAAGCCTGCACGGAGGATGCTCGATAGGGGAGTGCTCGATTGCGAGCACATCGTCATCGCAGAGGAGATATCCCCCTTGCTGAGAATGCTGCGGATCTGAAGGACGAATTTGCTCCCATCAACTCGTGCTTTCGATATCTTGATCGCATGCCGCACGATAAGATACAGTGCCAGGATAGAGCAGCCGAGGATGAGCCACATCACGAAGCCGCCGCGAAGGAAGAGATCGAATAACGTCATGTAATTTTATTCTCCAATTGGTTATCTGTAATGTCGAGTGTCGGGGAGTCGAGAACCTGAGACCGTGGATTCGGGTAGCGTATCGGTGATTTCTTGTGCTGCATCGAATCAGGGAGCCAGGAATTGAAATCACCGCTAATGTACATCCAATACACGAT
>PABJ01000146.1 GCA_002699105.1 Ectothiorhodospiraceae bacterium
AGTCGACCGCAAGTACCTGTTGGATACCTTCCCGGAATGGAAGAGCATTCAAGCCTTTCAGGATGGCATTGTGACCGTCGTTTCAGCAGACCTTACCCAGCGCCCCGGCCCGCGACTCTGGCAAGGTCTTTCTGCGATCGAGAGCATTCTCTCCAGCTGGTCTGCGTCCCGGATAGCACCGTCTCCCTGAAAAAACACAGGAGCGCCACTGGCGCTCCTGTATCAAAACGTATTTAGCTCAGATGCTAGTTCGCCATGTCCTCGGAGCCTGCTGAATCGCCTGCATCCGCAGCCTGGTCACCAGTCTCTTCGGATAGCTCAACCAGCGGCATTCCTTCAATCGTCTCGCGGGCCAATCCTTCAGCAACGCCCTTGGTCGTCACGATGACGATGAAGCGTTCGCCAACAAGCGCAGTAACCTTACTGCGTTCCTGCTTCTTTTTCCATTCTTCGTAGCCGGGGAAGCCGAGAATCTCGGTGCTGCGTTCATAGCCGGAAGTGCTTTCTTTCTTCATGCCCATCTTCAGGAGCATTTTATACGGCATGTACAGCATATTGATGTACGCATAATCGTGGATCGTGACTTCAGCCCAGTTGTTGTTGTCCTCGCCTTTATATTTGGCGCTTGCGGTGGAATACGTCCACTCACCCATTTGGGAAGTCTCGCCTTCCGGCTCCTCCATTTCCAAGCCTGCGACCGTCGTGGGCAGATACTCTATCAACTTGCTGAAATGCACAGGCGGCTGCGGTTCTTTCTGCTCCATCTGTTCCATTTCGTTGGCCATGTCTTCCAGACCCTTTGCGGCTTCCTTCAGCTTTCCGAGCGGGCCGCCGTCGCCGCCTTCACTTTCGGCACCTTCATTGCCGCCTCCGCCGCACCCAGCCAATGTCAATCCGAGCGCGATAACGGACAACACAATCATCTTGTTAAATTGCTTCACATTACCTCCTGCGTAAATATATCCTGGAATTGTTGAATCAGTTTATAAAATAGCGACTCTCTTGAGAGATACAAACACCCACCGATCATTCTGCCTCGCGGAGCAATTCCAACGCCGCACTGATGACTGCGTCCGGGCTCAGGCCCTTCATGCATTCGAACGTTGAAATCGGGCATGCATCACCGCCGTGTATTGCGCAGGGCTTGCAGTCCAAATCGCCGCGTTGAACGATCCTGTGCGGTACCTGCCAGGGAGTGAAGCCGAATCCGGGCGAGGTAGCGCCGTATATCTCCACCACCGGGGTCGACATTGCCGATGCAATATGCACCGGAGCGCTATCGTTGCTGATCACCAATGCCGACCTCCCTACCAATGCAGCGGAGGCCAGAAATGAAAGCTTGCCGGAGAGAGCAAGCACTCGCTCGGAGGGCACCGCATCAGCTATCGCAGCGCAAATATTCGCATCTCCAGGGCCGCCGATGAGACAAACTGCGGCCTCCTCCTTCAATGCCTTCACGAGTGCGATAAATCCTTCTTCGGTCCAGCGCTTTGTAGCCCAAACCGATCCCGGCGCTACACATATGATCGGGAGCTCGCCTGGGATGTCTTTCAGCACTTCGCCAACACTTGTGGTATCTCGGCTTCCAGGGTACAACCGCGGTGCGGCAACCGGTTTCGGCTGGTAGCCAATAGCTTCCAGTAGACTCAGATTCCGTTCCACTTCATGCGCGGTCTCGTCGTATTGCACAATCTCATTGAACATCCATCGCCCGCTCGAACGGTCAAATCCTACCCGTGTATCGGCGCCTGTGAACCACGCCAGAAAAGCACTCCGGATGGAACGATGCGGACATAAACACACATCGAAGCGTTCATCCCTGAGCGTCTGTGCCATCCGCCATAACCCTGTGAAGCCAGAGCTTCGCTTGTCGTACACATGTGTTGTGTGAATCGATGGGTGATTCTCCAGCAGCGGGGCTGTGGACGGGATGCAGAGTACATGCACTTCAGCATCAGGAATGAGCCTGCCCGCTTCCTGAATGAGAGGAAGTGTAAGGACGAGATCTCCGGCAAATGCGGTTTGAATGACGAGGACTTTCATGAAGGCAGCGGTGCCAACTGTTCGTCAGGAGTATGTTTCCAGCGTCTATGGAGCCAGAGCCAGTGCTCAGGATGTGATGCTATCATCCTCTCAAGCACCGCCACGTGCCGTTCGGTAAGGATCCGGATGTTTTGCTCGGTGGGCCCATCCAAATCCTCCGTTGGCACCATCTCCATATGTACATCGTAGTTTCCGTCCCCCCTGCGTATGGTGAACCCCATAATGATTGGTGCGCCTGTTTTCAGAGAAAATCGTGCAGGACCTTCAAACGTCGATGCCGGCGATCCCATGAAGTCCACAAAGATCGATTCCTTCGGCGCGCTTTGATCGGCCAGCATCGCGACGACGCCGCCGTTCTGCAAGGTACTCAGCATTTCGCGGATGGATTCTTTCATCGGCACGGTCGTATTAATGAAGCGCGTTCTGTAGCGGTTCACCAGTGTATTGACGCCTGGATTATGTACCGGCCGTACGATGATGTGAAAGGGAATACCCAGTATTTTTGCGACACCGTTCGATAGCCACTCCCAATTCCCGAAGTGCCCTGACATCAGAATGACGCCATTCCCGCGCGCATGTGCATCTGTGATAATCTCGGGCGTGCGTATGTGAAGGATCTCCTGCAGTCGATCTTCCTCCAGTTGGGGTGTCCACATGAGTTCGAAAATCGTCGTGAGGAGGTTCCTGTAGCTTCCGAGAGCGATCTCCTCGACCGCGTGCTGGACTTTATCCGGGAAGGCACGGCGCAGTTGTGCCACCGTCAGACTGCGGCGAAAGGGAAGAATATAGAATATGAAATTTGCAGTACCGTGAGCTATCCCCCTCACCCATTGAAGAGGCAGCAACTGCAGGAACTTGGCAACCCCTGCGAATACGAGGTACTCAAGAAACAGTCTCATAGTTGTGAGCGAGGCAGCTCAATTGCGGTAGTTGATATTCCACCTTGGATCATACACCTCGCCTTGTTTCGTCGAATGGACAAGGATGTAATTCCCGACACCCTGGTTGTCCACAAAAATGAATTCCACTCCTCCCTCGATGTAGTCGTAGCGCCAAATAACAGGCGGACTCGGCGTATCGAGATTGGTGTTCCGTTCGATGTTATCCGGCGGTCCGTAAAGGATGAAGACTCTTCCGCGATCGGACTTCCAGCCGTCCTTGAATGCCGAGCGGAACTCCTCATTCGCAATCTCCACACGTTGGCGGTACTCATCGTAACGTTCGTTGCGGGGAGTGGATGGATTAGGATCGCGCTGCTGCCAGAATCGCGTCAGGAATTTCTTCTTCGACTCCGAACCTCGCAGTTCGTCCCAGAGATCCTTCTCTTCCTTCGTCGCGATGTACTTTGCCTGTGCGAACCGTTCGTCGATATCGCCTTCGGAAAGGTCAGCGAATTCAAACGCTATCTCCTCGGCAACGCGCGTTGCAGCCACAGTATCGAACGGTATCTTCGGGTTGAACACGAACAGCTTCTTCGTTTCGGATACCTTAACGTCTCCGCCGGAGAGATAGGATATATTCAGCGTGTATGCGCCCGTCGGCAGCGCACCGATATTCACCGAGCCTACTTCGACCTTGGCGTCGTATGGGCCTTCACGGTTGTAGGATTTCGACTGCACGGTCTTTCCGTAGGAGCTGACTAACTCAACATTGACATCGAATTTCTCGCTGGGAACGTTGTACAGCTCAGAATAGTAGTACGCGAGCGGGTTCTCCTCCCCATAGAGCGCGGAGGGGTTGGGGACGACCTCCAGGGTATTCTTGTAAAAAATATTGGACGTATCGCCGGGGATTTGGCGAATGGAAGTCGCCAGTTGAATGTCGCTGAATGTAATGCTCATCGTGGTGTAGCGCGGTACTTCGTACGAGAAGGCAATGCTGTCCACTTTCGTGCGCGTATTCGCGTCTCGGCCCGTGACTATCACGCGGTACTGATCGGGATCGAGTGCATACCGTACTCGCCCCACCATCCGGAACTCCGTCATTGCTGCGGTGTCGCGCACCTGGATGGGTACACTCCATGCCTTCGATACAGGCTCATCGGGATCTTCTACAGGTGTGAATACGGAACGGATTTCCACTTCTGCGCCGAAGGCATCGCCTGCTTGCACAAAGGTGAGCGCTTTCCTCGAAAACGAGTAATACAGCTCTAGGTACGATTGGTCATCGTCATACCGGAACGATGCTACATCAACCGCAAGATCGATGCTTTGGCGGTCCTGCGCTGATGACGGTGAGAGGAGAAGTACTATCGCCATTGAGACGAACAGCGGAACAATTACTTTACGCATGCCGATCACCGTTTAACGGTCCTACATTCAGAGAAAATAACGAAAGGGCTGGCATATGCGCCAGCCCTTTCAGAGTCAAGTCGGAACTGGTCTAGAATCCGACGCCGATCGTGAAGACGTGGTTTCCGGAGAATACCTCCAGAGCACGGTATGCATAGTCGACACGAAGCTGCGTCGTGCCTGCTGCGTACTTCACGCCTGCACCAAACGCCGGACCGTAGATGAAGCCGTTCTCGCCGAACGCATCGTCTTCGCTATTACCCGAGACGGTATAGGAACCGCGCAGGAATAACAGATCCTGGTACGAGTACTCGACACCAACACGATACAGATCGTTGAGGAAGTTATTGTTCTCGAACGAGGATGCAACAGTCACGGCGTGGATCGGATCGATCATGTGATTGTATGCGAGGCCGAGTTCGAGCGATGTCGGGACGTTGAATTCTGCAGCGTCGAGCTGAAGAATCTGCTGTCCGCGCTTCCCATCGACTTCTTCAACCGAACGATAGAGACCGGGACCGTCATAGGCGAGGTTACCGCCAAGGTGACGGAGGGTCACACCGAGTTGAAGGCCGCGAAGGCCGGCAAGACCGCTGTACTGCACACCAACATCGAACAGGACGCCGCTTTGCGATACGCGGTCGATCTGCTCGGAAATGAGGTTGATGTTCACACCGGCACGGATACGATCCGTGAGAGCGCGCGAGTACGTTACGCCCAGCGCAAGGAACGTCGGCGAATAGACCGCTCCGGTTCCGTCGGTTTGGCGTTCAGTGGTCAGGTCGATGTCTCCGAAGGAGAACGATTTCAAAGTGAATCCAAGATGTCCGAAGTTTCCAAAGTTCGATGTAATTGCCAGATAACTGACACCTACATCGCCGATGAGTTCCATTTGGGAGAACTGTACTTCGGCTGATAGCGGCGACGCTGAGAGCCCTGCGGGGTTGTAATAGATCGCATCAGCACCGGAAATGCCGGCAAGATTCGATGCACCGAGAGCGATGCCTTTTGCGCCGACAGGAACGAGGACCTGGTCCGCAGCTGCGGTACCGATCCTATCGCCCTGGGCGAAGGCAAGGGCAGGTACAAGAAGAATGCTCAGCATGATCAGCATGATACGCATACGAACATCTCCCCGAGGGATTCTAGCTGTAAGGTTTTTCATGAGTTTCATTGTTCACCTCTGGCTGATGTTATATGCGATCGAGGAATTGACGTTCCTGCACAACTCCGAGCTTCAAGACCTTTTCGGTGCCGAGGTCGGGCATGTCAATGTGAATTATGTAGATACCGCTTCCAACCGGCAAGCCGTTGTCGTTCTGCAGATCCCAGTTTGCCCATTGGGTACCGTCCATATCGGTACCGTTGGTAACCTCGTCTGCTGCGAACGAGCGCACTAGCGTGCCTGAAAGGGTAAAGACGCGGAAGTTCACCCTCGTATCCGTCGGGAGATGGCTGAAGGTCACGAACCGCTGGTACTTATTCAGTTCCTGATCGTTGGCGCCCAGGTACGGGTTCGGGAAGACGTTGATGTTATCCACGTCGGAGACGATGTTGCTCTCTATCTTCGTGGGTTCAAGCGTCGTAAATGTGTACCTGTCCTGGGTGGTGAACGCAACATTTGGAATGATCTTCCATCCGTCGCCGTCCTGCCATGGATAGCGTTGTTCGAGATTCTGTGTGCGGAGCTTGTAGGCACCGAAGTACAGAATCGGCATGTTTTCCGCTTCCTCACCGAAGTTGAAATCCGGATCGGTATATTCGGCCTTCGGGGTCTCGGAGTATGGTTCGTCAATGATAAAGAGGAAGTCTCTATCCTTGTCGTCCGCGGAGGGCGCCCACACTTCGTCGTTCGTCGGCTCGTCCTCGCCGCGCGGTTCTATCCATGCAAACGAGAGCTGCTTCGGATTGAGCGAATCGCTGACATCGAAGACGCGGAGTGGCGTCTCAAAGTAGCCTTTGAAGTAGTATTCGCCGGCACGTTCGCGCTCGTAGCAGTACCCTTTCGAAAGCTCGTCGCGGTCCATGACGAGTTCAACGGACTTCGTCGTGTTGTAGCCCTTGATTGCACTGCCGAATACATTCTCCGTACCGCCCAGTCTGACCGACCAGTAGCCCGGCAGCCATTCGTAACGAACGTTGAGCGTACCTACGCCTGGTTCGTAAACCTCCGGTCCGCCGAACCAACGGCGCTGGAGTATTTCGTTTGAAACGAAGTACTCGTCAGCCTTGCGCGTTGTATCGGTAAACTGCTGATAGAAACCCTGACCGTTTACGCCGATGGCGAATCCATCGACAACGAAGAAGTCTTTCTCAAGACCATCGAGGTTCTCAACACGGTTGATGACCGTCGTATTCTTCGTCAGGTTCTTGAGCGTCCATGCACCAGCATTATCAAGGGTGAGCGTATCTTCGATGAAGTTCGCATCATCGAGGTCCTCGTTGTAGAAGGACACTGTATCGCCGAGGGACTGGAACGTGATCTCGTATGTATCGCCATTCAAGCGCTCAGGGTCGACTGCAATGATGTCGATGATACCTGTGGATGCACCGGCTTCATGACGCGGGAGAATTCGGTCGTTGTAGGGGACGCCATAACGAACGCCCGGATCGGGAAGCTTGGGGCGTACCGTAATGATTTGCGGTGTCGATTCGAGTTGTTTCGGGAACGCCTCGTCGTCGGGATTCCACGAGTAACTCGTGACCGCAAAGTAGTACGGCTGATTGTTGACAAGCGGCTTATCCGTGATAGCATCGGATGTGATCGTGATCAGGTGATCAATACCGGAGTCAGTTCCAAACTGGACAGGAAGCTGTACCGGTATACCTGAACTCGGATCAATCTTCGTATCGAAGATCGTCCCTCGGCCGTCTTCGATGTCGAATGTGGCTATTCGAACGGCTTCGTCGATTCGTGCGCTTGCCCGCGGGAATTGGTAGATATTGTACCCCTGGAACTTGAAACCTTTGTCTTCAAAGTTCTCAATGAAATTCACCTGTGAGGGATCGCCCCACGTAAGCGTAATCTCCTCGTCCTGTGCGGATACGAGGACATTCGGGCTCGGCGGAGCCTGCGGGAGATCGAAGTTGTTATCGAACGCGAACTGTGCGAACTCATCATAGAACTTCAGCACATTGATGCTCGATAGTCTATCGGCGCCAAGCCCAACGATCGTTGCAACAACCACTTCCTGTGTATCCGTCGGGCTCAAGGTAAATGGTCCAGCAGTCATGAGGAAACGTCTATCACCAGGTGCGTGAAGAATTCCATCCACCCAACCTCGCTGGTTCGATGGTGCAAGCGGATCGCCAGCGAGAGTGATATTTGTGGTTTCTCCGGTCGAAGGATCGATGTACGGCGTTCCATTCCAAAGTAACCCGCGCTGGTAATTGTACATCATCGTTGCACCGAAGGTTCTACCCAGCGACGGATCTGTGTACACACCATCGCCATTAATGTAGAAAGCGAATGTACTGACGGGAAGGTTTTTATGTCCTTCCTTCAATCCAAAGTTGAATATTGCAACCGTGTCGTTCGTTTCCGTAGGGACAATTGGTCCCTGGAAGAAGTCGTAACCGGCTGCGGGAGGGACTTTGTAGATCTCGTCCTTCGCAAGTCCGTTGTACACGTAGCCGAGGCTGAGAAGCGTATCGATGCCAACATAGTCATCGAATGCATCGCCAAGATCGGGATCGGACCATTTCGAGAAGTATGCGTCGTTATACGTGAAACTACTTTTATTGATAACCGTGTACTTCGTGAAGACGATATTGCCAAGGGGACCTGTTTGATCGTACCCCCACACCATCGTGTGCAGTTCCAGACCGATTGGCGCGGTACCATAGAGGTTGTTCGTCCTAGTACCGTTCAGATCGTTCGATACGAACCAGATAACCTCGTCGCCGACAAACCACGGCGTGTCCGTTGTTGTACTGTCGCCGCGCTCCAGCCAGTCTTCAAAGTTCGGTTCGTAGACACCATTGCCGTTGTTATCGACCCACGGCGCGCCGTCTTCCACCGGCCATTCGGTGAAATCGCGGCGGAGACGATCCTGTTCTTCTACAGTCAGGTTGTTGTTGTAAGCGACTGTATCCACCTTGCGGATTTTGTAGAGCCTGTATCGTGGGTCATCGATATCTGCGGCTTCACCGCTCGGCAGAATCTTGCCATTTTGAAGTCCGTAGCGGTACGTTGCACCGCCAACGCGGATTTCCGATTCGACCAACCCGCCCCAAATGATACCATCGGTAAAGATGACATTCTGTGCCGTGTTCTTCGGCCATTCGAATCCTGAGCCGTCTGTTTGTGGATTGTGCGCGGTCATACCGTCTGTGCGGATCCACATCAGGCAATTGTTGATCGATATAAAATCGACCTGGATTGCCTCATCTTCGGCAACTTTCTGCAAGCCCTCCTGCTTCTTCTTCTCTCCTTCAGGCCGTTCAGCCTGCACTTGGACCGAGAGGAAGATAGACAAGAGAAACGCCACTGTAAGAAGTCGTTTCATGCCTGCTCTCCTTGTTTCGTTAATCTATTATTCTCGTTCAATTTCGGCTCTATTAGTAGTTGAATCTCAAGCCAAGACGGATCTGGCGCGGTGCACCGTAGACGCCTGCGTTCATCAGGTTTGCCTGGTAGTAGAAATCTTGGTAGAGGTTGGCAAAGATCTGACCGTATTCGGCGTAATTCGCGATACGCTGCTGACCTTCTTCGCTTGCGAGATAACCGTTATCCGTCCAGCTTCCGGTCTGGGCATACACCGCTTCCACGTTATCGGTGTTCAGGATGTTCGTCACCCAAAGATAGAAGTTCACATCGAGCGGACCGATGGTGACGGTCTTGTCGA
>PABJ01000147.1 GCA_002699105.1 Ectothiorhodospiraceae bacterium
ATTATGACGGTATTGACGATGTGTTTAAACGACCGATGCTTGCTGTCACGAGCTACCCTGTAGAATCTCAGGTGTATCTGAACGTGCGGTTCACACCGGAAGAACGATGCCGCATCAAGTCCATACTTCTAGGTTTGGGTCAGGTCAAATTCACGGACACAGGCAACGATTCTATCGCTGTAACGATTTATGACTCGGATGAGCTTCCGCTGCAGAATGTCATAAAGGTCTACAAGTTTAATCTCGGGGATAATGGCTATCCGCCGATTAACAAGAACTTCGACGATCCGCTTCGCAATGCATGGCGGGCAATATTCCGGATGGACCTGGATCCGGAACCGGTGATTGCGCCGAAGCGCGATTTCCTCATCGGTGTCCGTATGCTCTCCGAGCAACATTACGAAATCGGTGGCGCAGACTTCCAGGGGATGTCCGTTGTCTTTCGGGAGGCAGCACCCGAGTATGAAAGATACCGCAGATTCGTGGTGTACCAGGACGGGCAGTTTGTCAACCCGCCTCTTGGTCCTTCAGGCGGGTACAGTTTTTATCTGCGAACCATCGTGGAATATGATCCCAACCTGCCGGATACAGATGTAACATCGGTCGATGAGCCTGCCATTGTCGGCGATTTCGATATAGTTAGTGTTGCACCGAATCCATTTCATCAAATTGCTGATGTTGAATACCGTCTCGCCCAACGAGGCTATGTGCGGTTGCACGTCGTCGATAACCTGGGACGGGTCGTGGCAACGCTTACCGAGGGCGATCGCGACGCCGGCTCCCACTACGCACGGTTCAATGCCGACGGCCTGCCTCCGGGCAGCTACCATGTAGTTCTGGACAACGGTACATCCCGGAAGGTGAAAAACATCCTGTTGCTGGAGTGAGAATCCCCGACGAAAAAATAGAGGAAATCCGAGCAGCCGCCGATATCGTAGATGTGATAGGCGGCTTTGTTCGCTTACAGCGGACCGGGAAGAGCTACAAGGGGCTCTGCCCCTTCCATCAGGAAAAAACCCCGTCCTTTAACGTGAACCCCGAGAAGAATCTGTTCAAGTGTTTCGGGTGCGGCAAAGGCGGGAACGTTTTTTCCTTTCTCATGGAGATCGAAAAGCTGAGCTTCGTCGAAGCAGTTCGTCAGCTCGCGGAGCGGTACAGCATTGCGCTCCCGGAAGCGACCCCTGAAGACCGCGCCAAGGCAGAACAGCGGGATGCACTTTATGATGTACTGCGCTTCGCCGCCCGGTTTTTCTATGATGCGCTTCACAGCGATTTAGGCGAGTACTGCCGCAAGTACCTCGAAAAACGCGGTTGGGGGAGTTCTATCCAAAAGCGGTTCGGAGTCGGCTACGCACCTGCGTCATGGGATGCGCTCAGGAACTCAGCACATGAACAAGGCTTCAGCGACGAACTGCTCGTTGAAGCCGGACTCATCGTTCCAAAAGATGACGGCAGCGGGTACGACAGGTTTCGGAACCGCCTCATCTTCCCCATTTTCTCCCCCAGCGGCAAGGTCATTGCGTTCGGTGCGCGCGCACTCGCCAAGGACGATCAGCCGAAATATCTCAACTCCCCCGAAACGGCTGTGTATGCAAAGAGCCGCGTGCTGTACGGTTTTCCGATGGCGGTAAAAGGGATCCGCGAACGGGATGCGGCAATCATTCTCGAAGGGTACGCCGATGTCATGTCTTTGGCCCAGGTCGGGATTACGAACGTGCTCGCGACGAGCGGGACTGCATTGACCCGGGAGCAGGTACAGCTCCTTTCGCGGTATACTTCGAACGTCATTTTTCTGTACGACTCCGATGCAGCTGGCGCAGGAGCAATGGAACGCAGTCTGGACCTCTTCCTCGAACGCGATATCATCCCGCAGATCGTGATGCTGCCGGAAGGCGACGACCCCGACTCATTCGTTCAGGAGCATGGAAAAGAAGCGCTGGACGCCAGGCTGGCGGCTCCGCAATCGTTTATCGATTTTGTGACCCATCAATACCGGTCGCAAGGAAAACTCGATTCCCCCGATAGCAGCGCCGATGCCGTAAAGCACATTGTCGGTCTCTTAGCTAAAATCGACGACCGGATCAAGCGCGAGATGTACGTCCATCACGTATCTGAAGTGTACGGCATCTATGAATCAGTTCTTTACAAGGAACTTGAAAAGCATAGCCGCCCTTCACGCCGCCGCGATCCCGACCCACCGCCCAGCGAGGAGGAGGCCCTCGAAGATGTTGCCGGTGCCGGCTACGAGCCTGTACCTAAAAATGAGCGGGAGTTTTTATCGGTCCTTCTTGAGATGCCCGAAGAAGATGCCACTCGAATACTGCTTCTCGTGTATGTAGAACTGTTTCACCACCCGAGCAGCAAACGCATCATCGTCGAATTGATGCATCAACTCGAGGACCACGGCCATATTGATCTTGCCCAACTCCAGCGAACGTTCGAAGGCGACCCGAGTATGCAATCTGTCTTTGCAGATTTGTTGGTGCAGAAGGACATAGTGAGCGAGAGATGGAGCGATATCCAGACTGTCACAGAGACAGATCGCAAGAAGGTTCTCCTCGATGCATATAAAAGTTTGCTGCTTGGGCATATTACAAAGGAGACTCAGGTGCTTCAGCGAAGGTTGGCGGCGGTCCGCGGGGATGAGGCAGAGGAGCGGCAAATTTCTGCAACGCTCTTGATGCTGCGACAGGTGAAAACATCGACGCTGCGTGCCAACTCGTTTACCGATCTGCCCGAGGCTGAACGGCTGGGTGTTGTCTCCTTTCCGCAAGACGAATAAGCATGCCGCTTTCGCAATACGACATATATTCGTTCTACCGTTCGCTTCCTGCACCGCTTCGTTCGGTTCTGGATGCAGGGTACTATCTCGTGCCGGAAAGCATGAAGCGCTCGCGCTCGCTAAAGGCATACCTGGCCGAGTACAGGGAGACCCAGTGGTACACGCAGGAACAACTTCATGAATATCAAACACAGCGCTTGCGAACACTGCTCACATACGCGGCCAGGGCAGTCCCGTTTTACAAGGAGTTGATTGATTCATCTGCACTTGAAGCTGGAGAAAGCGAGCCATGGCTGGTCTTGCGGCAACTGCCGGTTGTTGACAAAGCCTTTCTGAAAAACCGTATGGGTGATTTTTCTGCGGCATCCTTTCCTCAGGAACGGAAGTATGAGGTGACCACGAGCGGTTCGACCGGCTCCTTCTTTAAGTTTCCGCAGACCAAGGAGGCGTTTGAACGACAGGAGGCACTGACGCTTCGCTACCTCGATTGGTTCGGAATACAGCGAAGATGGCGTCATGCGATATTCTACCGGGCCATCATGAAACATCCGAAATCAGACTACGGTGGACCGCCCTACGAACGGTTCCGCAATCGGTTATTCCTCTCGCAGTTCCATACCGATGATGCTGGCCTGGCATACTATGTGGAAATGCTGAACGACTTCCAGCCGGAATATTTCACACTCTTTCCGACGACCGCGCTCATGCTGACGCGGCACTGCAAGAAATTCGGAACTGCGACGTTCAAGCCGAAGGTCATCATGTGCTACTCCGAGAATCTCTACGAACATCACCGGCAGGAGATCGAGGAATTCTGGGGATGCAAGGTGTTCAACAGGTACGGCGCTTCCGAAGGCTGTGTCTCTGCAGGTGATTGCGAACATCAACATCTCCACCTGGCCAGTGAGCTTGGAGCGACAGAGCTACTCGGCAAGGACGACAGACCGCTCCCACTAGGGACTGAAGGTCGGGTTGTGGTCACGGGTTTTCATACAGAAGTGTTCCCATTCATTCGATACGACACAGGCGATAGAGGCGTCCTTAGCGGATCGCCGTGTGCATGCGGTAGAATGCTGCCGACACTCGACTACGTAGATGGACGCGGCGATGATATGATTTACACGAAAGATGGGAAATGCGTTGCCGCCTTGCGGGATTTCGCGATCGACACCGCCGGCATCCGCCTGATGCAGATAATTCAGGAAAAGAAGGGATCGGCAGTGATCAACATCGTACCGGAAAAGGACTATTCCGACGAAGCGATCCAACAAATACAAGAGAACATCGATGAGCGGCTCGGTGCCGGTCATCTGGATGTAACGTTCCGTATTGTGGAGGATGTTGAACGCAGTCCATCCGGAAAGATCAGGTTGGTGATTTCCCGGCTTCCGGAATGAAGTACGGATGAATCCCGTTGTATTGTATACACGACAGAACCTATGAACAAAGAGTAGGAGACCAAATGGAAGTCTATCAGAAGAACGAAATCCTTGAAAAACTGAACTCCCTGGAAGGATGGAATTATTCGGGCGAGACGATTACGAAGACCTATGAGGCAGCCTCCTTCCACCGGGGAATCGGCTTCGTTGCGCAAATCGGTATTCTTGCCGATAAAGCCGATCATCATCCTGATTTGACAATTCAGTATAATAAGATCACGGTTTCGCTCGCGACACATTCCGCGAACGGAATTACGGAGAAAGATTTTTCGCTTGCCGAACAAATAGAGAAAGCCTTCGCGCAATAGGACCGATGAAAAACCGACTGGAATCCCTGCTTAAGTTTCTCGAAGACGATCCGAACGATTCATTCACCCGCTATGCCGTTGCTCTTGAGTATTCGAAAGACGGGAAGCAGGATGATGCGCGGAAACAATTCGAGGAAACCCTGCGGCGCGATCCTGAATATCTGCCGGCGTATCATCAGCTGGGGCAGCTGCTCGGAGAACTCTGCGAGTTTGGTGAGGCGGAGCGAATATACACAACAGGCATGCAGCTCGCTGCGAAACTTGGCGAACACCACACCCGCAGCGAAATGGAAGCCGAACTCGACGAACTAAAGGACCAAATGTAAATGAGCACATCCGATCAGGCCATTCTGCAGTTATTCAAAGATGCAGGGGCATTTCTCGAAGGACATTTTTTACTCACATCCGGGCTGCACAGTCCGCACTACATCGAAAAGTTTAGAGTTCTTGAGCAGCCTCGAATTACTGCGGAGCTCTGTAAGATGATTGCCGATACTTATCGCGATGAAGCGCCGAACGTGATCGTCGGACCCATGACGGGCGGCATCATCCTTGCCCATGAGGTAGGGAAGCAACTCGGCGTTCGAGCAATGTTTACCGAACGTGTCGATGGGCAAATGGCTTTCCGGCGCGGATTTGCGCTCACACCGGAGGACAAGGTTCTCCTTGTCGAGGATATCGTTACAACTGGCGGGAGTATCCTCGAAGTGCGGGATGTCGTAAAAGCGACAGGTGCGGAGATTGTCGGCCTGGGGTTGCTCGTAGATCGCAGCGGCGGTATTGTCGACTTCGGTATCCCTCACAAAGCCCTTTTAACGCTGGACGTTGTAACGCATCAACCGGACGATTGCCCGCTTTGTCAGAGCGGAGTTCCGCTGCAAAAGCCCGGGCGCAGCAACAAAAAGTAAGAGGATTACAGGAAAAACTCTGGAAGTTGATCTTCGCTGAGAATCTGGTCGAAGGCGGCTCCGAGGTGTTTCGATATTACTTCGACCGGAGTATCAATGGAAAGTCCCACACACGGGATGTTCTTCGTGGCGGGATGCAGTTGGAGCCGGGTTGCCATGACTGCGGCATGTTCGGGTGAACGGAGGTCGAACAGGGCGATTGTACCGTTTTGGTCCGAGAACAACTTCTGCCCGTTCGCTTCGATATCACATTCGATGATTTCTGCATCAGGCAAAATTGCCTCAAGCGTTGGGGCGAGAGCTTGGTGCTGCAGCGATGAAAGCAGGACACGATTTACCGACTCAGGGCGCTTCGACGCACGATTGGATTCTAAACCCATCAGACGGTGCGCAGCTACTAGCAGATCGTCTCTATCGACGGGTTTCGTGATATAGTCGCTCGCACCGAATTCAAAGCCAACCTGAACATCGCGAAGCACCGAGATGACAATTATAGGAATGTCGCGTGTCTGCTCGTCGGATTTGATAGCTTTCAGTGTTTGCCAACCGTCCATTTCAGGCATCATCACATCGAGCGTGATAAGGTCGGGTTGGAAGTCCTTGGCTAACTCGAATCCCTCGCTCCCATTCCCTGCACTTGCAGTTTGATATCGTTCGTGTTTGAAGTACAGCTCGAGCAACATTCCTATCTGCCGGTTATCTTCAATCACGAGGGTCTTCGGCTGCGTATCGGCAGATACTTTTCTATTCCTGATACGCGGAATAAAGACATGCAGGACTGCGGTCTGCTGGCGGGGGAGCTCGACCCAGACATTGCCCCCGAGCTTTTCAGCCAACGTTCTTACACGTAAATACGCGATGTACTGGCTGCCTGATTTTTCAAGTGAAGCCTTCCCGATTTTTTTCAGACCGACGTCGCTGGTGTTTTGGGTGACAAGCACAAACATAGGATTCGGCTGAAAACGAACGGATACGTCCAGCGTGGATGTGTTCTGCTCAGCTTCGAGCGTGAGGAAAGAATCCTCTGTTGCGTTGATGGAGCCTGCAGCGATGAGGCTCCAGAGTAATGATCGGAGGAGTTGGACATCGCCGTCGATTGCAGGAAGATTTGAGGGGAGTTCTTCGCGAAGTCTCGCAAGAATCGAGGGAGTTTTTTTCTCAAAAATATGTGCAGCATCCTCGCGGATTTCCTGAAGAAGGTCTTTGATGGATACTGATTCTGAAGGTGCTTCGCTCATCTCTTGTGTCGACTTGCATTTCAGGGTTATTATTCGCTATCAAATCTACGAAATATCCCTTACTGTTTTCTGCTAAGTTCCAGGATTTGATGCAGATATTGCGAACTCCAATATACCCGGCTCGAATCGCTCAAGCCTAAGTTCCGAAGGATTCTCTATGCCAGTTACGGTAGACTTTACGACGATCCCAGAAATGCTTTTCGGACTCCACGAAAAGTACGGCACAACCCGCCCGATGCTCTCATATAAAACGGGCGGCAAGTACCACTCATATTCCTACACAGAGGTGTTAAGATTCTCTGCGAGGCTTGCGACCGGTCTTGAAAGGCTCGGCGTAGCCAAAGGCGCTCGCATCGCATTGCTATCTGAGAACCGTCCGGAGTGGGCAATTGTGGATATGGCTGTTCTTGCACTCGGCGCTATAGATGTACCGCTGTATCCATCCCAGGCCTCGGCACAGATCGGATATATTCTTCAGAACTCGGGAGCTGAAATAGTCTTCGTCTCGAACCGCATGCAGCTTCGCAAGATTCTTGACGTTCGCAGCGAAACGGAGTTGAAGCATATCGTCATCTTCGATCCCGGTGAGGAAGACCTGCCCGATGCCGTACTACCACTATCTCACGTTTATGCAGACGAGGTCGAGGTACAGCCGTCGGTTGAGACGTATTGGTCGAAGAAACTAGATAAGGTAACGCCTGACGACATCTGCACGGTGATATATACCTCCGGCACCACCGGAGAACCGAAAGGTGTAACTCTGACACACAACAATATCGTTTCGAACGTCTACGCAGCGCTTGAAATGTTGGAGATTAACGATACGGACAGTGCACTATCGTTCTTACCACTCAGTCATGTGTTCGAGCGTACAGCTACATATGCCCTGCTTGGCGCTGGCGCTCCGATCTCGTATGCAGAAAGCATCGAGCGGGTCGCGACGAATCTGGTGGAGACAAAGCCTACGATTATGTGTGCCGTACCGAGGCTGTTCGAACGCATTCACAGCCGGATACTGAAAAACGTCGAGAAGTCCTCGCCGATTCGCAGGAAGCTCTTCCACTGGGCGCTGAATACTGGCTTGGAATATCACAAAGCCAGGCGCGAAGGAAAGTCGCCGGGTGCATTGGCGCTCACATACCGGCTGGCGGATACTTTGGTGTTTGCGAAGATCCGCGCAAGAACGGGCGGTAACATCCGGTTCTTTGTCTCCGGCGGAGCGGCACTGGCGAAAGAGCTTGGCGAATTCTTTGAGGCTGCGGGGATCATAATTATCGAAGGGTATGGAATGACGGAAAGCTCTCCCATTATCACTGCCAACAGCATGGAAGGGTACAGGTTTGGTTCGGTTGGAAAGCCGCTGCCTGGTGTTGAAGTGCGTATTGCTGAGGACGGCGAAATTCTCACTCGCGGACCGCACGTCATGAAAGGCTATTATAAAGACGAGGAAGCAACCGCAGCAATAATCGATGAACAAGGATGGCTGCATACCGGTGATATCGGGAGCATTGACTCCGATGGATATCTTCATATCACGGACCGTAAAAAGCACCTGTTCGTGAGTTCAGGCGGTAAGAACATCGCGCCGCAGCCCATAGAGAACTTGTTTCATGGCAGTGAATTTATCGATCAGTTCGTACTGATAGGAGATAAACGCATGTATCTGACTGCGCTCATCTATCCTGAAATGGAAGCGCTCAAGTCCTTCGCCGCGGAACAAGGTATCCCCTACCAGACTGAGGAAGAGCTCCTGAGTCATAAGGATGTCTATGCACTTGTCGATTCCGAGATCAAACGGATTCAAGGAGCGCATTCCGGCTATGAGCGTGTTCGGAAGTTTGCACTGCTATCCGCACCCCTAACGATAGAAAACGGTGAACTTACCCCCACGCTAAAAGTGCGCCGGAAAGCCGTGGAGGAAAATTACCGCGATGTGATTGAAGGCATGTACACTGCCGTTCGTTGATTGGTAAAAAGGACATGCTTTGTTACCTTTGAAGACGTACCAATTTCGAATGCACCATGCTTGAACAGTACATCCCCATTTTCATCATATTCGGCATCACGCTGATCTTCGGCGTGGTATCGGCGAACCTTTCCTGGTTGCTCGGTCCAAAGCGCCCATACCGCGAAAAATACAGCACATACGAAAGCGGCATGGAACCCGTGCGCAGCGCGCATGAACGGTTTTCGGTCAAGTTCTATATGGTAGCGCTCTCATTCATCATTTTCGACATCGAAGTGGTCTTCATGTACCCCTGGGCGGTGCAGTTCAAGGAACTTGGTGCCACAGGTTTTGTTGTAATGAGTGTATTTATAGTCGTACTCGTAATTGGATACTTGTACGAGATCAGGAAAGGAGCTTTACAATGGGACTAGAAACCGCATTTGGTGAAGGATTTATCACCACGCAAATAGATGCACTCGCGAACTGGGCACGGAAAAACTCCCTTTGGCCGATGCCGATGGGCATTTCGTGCTGCGCAATCGAACTTATGTCCGCCGGAGATCCTCGGCACGATATCGCACGCTTCGGATCCGAAGTCATGCGTTTTTCACCCCGGCAATCGGATGTGCTGCTTGTCGCAGGTACCGTAACCTACAAGATGGCCCGCGTCGTCCGGAAAATTTACGATCAGATGGCGGAACCCCGCTGGGTTATCGCTATGGGCGCATGCGCATCTTCAGGAGGAATGTTCCGCAGCTACTCAGTCGTTCAGGGAATCGACCAATTCGTTCCTGTGGATGTGTTCGTTGCCGGATGCCCACCGCGCCCCGATAACCTGCTTCACGCACTTATGGAATTGCAGAAGAAGGTCGACAAGACCAGTGTCCTCGATTACGGCGATATGCCGGAACGCGAGCCCGCGGTCAAGCGTGAACTTACAGCCTCGTAGCCGTTTACCCAAATTATGGCCGATACCACACATACAATGAATGAAGCACTTTCTCCGATAATCGATGAGTTGAAGGCGAAATTCGGAGAGAATATTCAGGACGTTTCGACCTTCCGCGACGATACGATAGTGAAAGTGTCCCGCGAGGCAATCGTCGAAATCGTGACATACCTCCGCGATAACACCACGGTGCCGTTCCCGCTTTGCGAGGATGTGTTCGGCATCGATACGTTCGAGCGTAAAAACCGGTTCCAGGTGAATTACCACTTCTGGTCGGTTGAAAAGAAGGTCAGGATTCATCTCAAAGTTGAGGTGGACGAACGCGATCCGCACCTGCCTTCAATCGTAGGCGTTTTCCCCGGGGCCAACTGGTACGAACGCGAAGCGTACGATATGATCGGCGTGTTTTTCGATAATCATCCCGATCACCGGCGCGCGTACATGCCCGAAGACTACGAATATTACCCTCTTCGGAAGGACTTCCCCATGATGGGAGTTCCGGGCTCGATTCCGCTTCCGAAAAGATCCTAACGCACATGCAGCGAGCTTTATGAAGACCGTAGGTATCGAGGCTGAATACAATCAGCCGATCTCCACATCCGACTTACCTCCCAAAGAGAAGCAGCCGCAGATACTGCGGGCACTTCTTGAACAGGATCCGTATCTGAAATTTGAAGATCCTCTCGAGCACGACATGGTGCTCAATATGGGGCCTTCGCACCCGGCGACCCATGGCGTTTTGCGGCTGCTTGTCCGTCTTGACGGCGAAACGGTTATCTCCGTAGTGCCTGAGGTCGGCTATTTGCATCGCGGATATGAGAAAATTGCAGAGAACGAGACCTACCACGAGTTCATCACCCATACCGATCGGCTCGATTATCTCCAACCGCTGCATAATAACGTTGCATATATCCTCGCGGTAGAAAAGCTACTCGGACTGGAAGTTCCGCCCCGCGCCCAGTATCTCCGCACGCTGATCAGCGAACTTGCACGCATTTCTTCGCATCTTGTCGCCATGGGTGTGATGACGATGGATGTCGGTGCGATGACCCTGCTACTCTGGTGTTTCCGCGAACGGGAAAAACTTTACGACATCTTCGATCTTATTGCCGGTGCACGTTTTACCACGAGCTATACGCGCATTGGCGGCTTGGCGCAGGACATATCCGACGAATCGATTGCAGCCGTAAAAGCTTTTATCGATCAGTTCCCGGACCGGCTCGAAGAGGCCGAACGCCTCATCAACCGCAACCGTATTTTCTTCGATCGCTGCCGGGGAGTTGGCGTCATTTCCAAAGAAGATGCTTTGGCATGGGGTTTTACCGGACCGAATCTCCGAGGCTCCGGCGTCGACCATGACCTTCGTAAGGATAGGCCGTACCTCGTGTACGACCAGATGGACTTCGACGTGCCGATTGAAACAGAGGGCGATGCTCTGGCACGCTACTACGTCCGTCTTGCTGAATTGCGTGAAAGCATCAAGATTGTGCAGCAATGCCTCGAAAAGATGCCAAAAGGACCGATTCACGCCGACGATCCGAAGAAGGTTCTCCCGCGTAAAGAGGAAGTCTACACGCGCATGGAAGAACTGATCCATGATTTCATGATCGTCAATTTCGGCGTGAATCCGCCCGCGGGCGAGGTGTACCACGCAGTGGAATCCTCGAAAGGGCACCTTGGCTTCTATATTGTCAGCAAGGAAGGCGAAGGCCATCCGTGGCGCCTGAAAATCCGCTCGCCTTCATTCTGTAATATTCAGGTGCTGCCCAAGCTTATCAAAGGCCACCTTCTCTCAGATATTGTCACCATCATTGGAAGCATCGACCCGGTATTGGGCGAAGCAGATAAGTAACAGTAGATCAGCGTATGTTCACCGAGCAAGAACTCGCACACGTAGAAGAATTGAAATCCCGCTATCCCGAAAAGCAGGCGGCTATTATGGGCGTACTGCACATTATGCAGGATAAGTACGGGTATATCGACGAGGAACGGGCAACATACGTTGCTGAATTACTTGAACTTCCGCCAGAGCACGTGCTCGGCGTCATTTCGTTCTACGAAATGTACCACGACCATCCGACGGGGAAGTACAAGCTTCAGGTCTGCACGAACGTATCGTGTATGCTTCGTAACTCTGATATGGTCATCGCAACCATCAAAGAACGTCTTGGTATTGCAATGGGAGAGCAGACCGAAGATGGGCTGTTTTCATTGCATGAAGCCGAATGCCTCGGTTCCTGCGGCACAGCCCCCATGATGTCGGTGAACAAGGATTACCACGAGAATCTCACACCGGAATCAATAAACGCCGCCATCGATTCCATCTACGCGATGGAGAAAAGCAACAACGGAAATTCCTGAGCACGAAAGCTATATGATCGACTACACCCCGGTAGTACTGCCGAACATAGAGAACCTGCATGAAATCGACGTGTACGAAAAGCACGGAGGTTATTCGCACATCCGGAAAGCGCTCGGTATGCAGCCGGAAGATGTTATCGAGGTCGTGAAGAAAAGCGGATTGCGCGGGCGCGGCGGCGCGGCGTTCCCGACCGGATTGAAGTGGTCGTTCATGCCGAAGGATAACGAAAAGCCCAAGTATCTCGCGATCAACGGCGACGAGAGCGAACCGGGTTCGTTCAAGGACAGACAGATCTTTGAGTTCAACCCCCATCTCATGATTGAAGGTATTCTCATCGCAGGGTATGCGATGGGTATCACCTCGGCCTACATCTATATCCGCGGAGAGTACGAAAAGTGGGTCCAGATGGTGGAAAAGGCGTTGAAGGATGCCTACGATAAGGGCTATGTCGGCGACAAGATGAAAACCGCCTTCAGCAGCGACTATACGCTCAATATCTATGTACACCGCGGAGCGGGTGCGTATATATGCGGCGAAGAGAGCTCTCTGATGAACTCCCTGGAAGGGAAGCGCGGGTACCCGCGCGTGAAACCGCCGTTCCCCGCCCAGTACGGGCTTTGGGGGTGTCCTACGACCATCAATAATGTTGAAACCATTGCGAATGTCCCGCTTATCATCGATAAGGGGGCTGAATGGTATGCCGCCATCGGTGCCGAAAAACATCCGGGTCCAATTCTCTACGGTATTTCAGGACACGTGAACAAGCCAGGAGTATATGAACTTCCTTCGGGAATGCTTCTTACCGAGCTTATCTATGATTACGCAGGCGGCCTTCCGGGCGATAAGAAAATCAAGATGGTTATCCCGGGCGGAAGCTCTATGCCGCCGCTGCGCGGAGAAGAGCTGGAAGGCATCCGCATGGATGCTGAATCGCTGAAAGCTGCCGGCTCTGCGATTGGAACCGCCGGTATCATGGTAATGGATGAGGACACAGATATCGTCCGCATTCTGACCCGAATCGCACACTTCTATTGGATCGAATCGTGCGGTCAGTGTACACCATGCCGTGAAGGAACAGGTTGGATGCTGAAAGTGCTGCACAGAATCATGGACGGCCAGGGAAGAATGTCCGACCTTGATCTTTTAGAAAACGTTGCCTCGAATATCGAAGGCAATACCATCTGCGCTCTGGGCGACGCAGCCGCGTGGCCTGTGAAGTTTACCGTACAGCGATTCCGGAAAGAGCTCGAAGAATACATCCAGCAAACTTCCGAGGTTGCTGCCTAGCCTATGACCGTTTTCCGCAGAATACAGACACAGATGCGCATCGTTGCAGCATTCGTCCTCATGGGGATGGGGTATTTCTCTGCGGTAACTGCCTTTCACCAGCATGACCCAACACCTTGCTGCGACATTGCATGCAGCACAAGCGGTGTAGAGTCGCTCACCCAGACTGAATCCTACGAGACGGAAATCTGTATTATTTGCGTGTACAACGCACAGGTACAGACCGTCGAACTACAACACTTCGACCACGCCGTCCCGCAAACCTGGACGGCAACCCTCGCCGATTTCGGCTTACAGCTTACACCTGCAAAATTTCTCTGCTATTCCCATCGCGGACCGCCAATAGCCTAACCTCGCATCCCTACTGGTCATTCTGTCCCTAAAACTAATGTAGTGCTTGCCATTCCATGGCAGGGCACGTACTTGTACTTATAGCACGAGGTTAGCATGTATAGATTCACGTTATTCACATTACTTATCGTTGTTTCGACCGTATTGTTTACTGCCTGCAGCGAAGACGACGATCCCGTACAGCCACAACAAGAGCATTTCGAAGCTGAGGGCATGGTCTTCAGCAATTCCGGAATCGAATTGTTGCGCATATTCCAGGGTACCGCCACAGGACATTTCGAAGTTCCCCACGGTGCACTCTCCGACCACATCGAGGTCACATTTCTCGACGAAAACGAGAACGAAATCGATCCCCCGTCGGACACAGACAAGAAGCTCGCTTGGGCAATCGATGATCCTTCCATTGTGGAGGTCTACCAGCATGAAGGCGAAGAAGGCGGTTACGAATTTCACCTCCGCGGCCTGGAAGAAGGTGAGACGATGATCGAGTTCTTCATAGAGCACGCGGGGCACAACGACTACCGTTCCGGGAAGATTGAAGTACACGTAGAGGACGGCGCGCACTCAGGTGAGCCGCACCTCATCAAAATCATTGACGAAGAATCCGGCAATGTGCTTGCCGAAGCCCACCTCGCAGACGAAAACGAGACTAGTGGTTCGCTCACTGTGAAAGCGGGTGAGACAAGCGATCATATCGAGGTGCAGTTCTTCACAGAATCCATGGAACGCGTCTATCCTGACACAGACCACCATTCACTCGATTTCGAGATTGGTGACGACAACCTGCTCGGTGTTGTCCCGCCTGAAGCCGCAGAACCATGGGCATTCAAAATCACAGGGAAAACCGCCGGGTCAACAACGCTCCAGGTGCTTTTGATGCACGAAGACCATGTCGGCAAACGCTTTACAGCGGTCGATGTGACGATCGAAAACTGATCAATGCTGCGATGGCATTAGCCCTCCGTATTCTCGCGCTCAGTGTCATATGCACCCTTGCACTACGCTCGCCTGCAACAGCAGGCGAGCTCCTGCAGGGGGTGGTACTCGACCACGACACTGATCAGCCTGTGTATCTCGCCACCGTTCATCTAGTGGAACTAGGCCGCTATGTGACAACTGACGAAGATGGACGTTTTTCATTCGAAAACATCGAACGTGGCACATACACGGTCGAGTTCTCGCATATTGCTTATAAGGCAAAAACGATATCATTTCAATGCGTCGGGGAGGATACGCATGAGTTTGTCGTCTATCTCGACCCGAAATCCTTCGAGTTTTCTCCAGTGATCATCTCCGGTACGCACACGCATTCGAAGCTGGAGGATTTGCAGGAATACTCTCGTGTTCTTAAAGGGAAAGAACTGGAACGCGATCTCAGCCAAACCCTGGCCTCCACCCTGAAGCACGAAACCGGTATCGCCATCCGATCGATGGGGCCGGCACCCGCACGTCCTGTCATTCGCGGACTGGGCGGCGACCGTGTCCATATCAGCGAAGACGGGCAGAAAACGGCAGATCTTTCTGCCTCATCACCCGACCATGCCGTCACGATTGAGCCGTTTTCGCTCGAAAGGATCGAGGTACTGCGGGGCCCGAAAGTGTTGCTTAAATCTTCTACAACATTTGGCGGTGTGGTGAATGCTGTGAGGCATGAGATACCGACCGTGCGCGAGGAGAACATAGCTGGGTCCATTGGTGCGTATGGTGAATCGGCTAACAGCGGGTATCTCGGGCTTGCGACGCTGCAAGTGCCTGTGGAGTCGTTCATGGTTCGCGGGGAGATCAGCAGGAAGGCAACCGAAAATCTCCAAACACCGATAGGTGAGTTGGAAAACAGCCAGTCGGAAAATCTGAACGTGAGTGCTGCCGCCAGTCATACCGGCGAGTATGGGTACACAGGATTTGCTGTGCGCAACTACGAACTCGACTATGGTATTCCAGGCGGATTTGTAGGAGCCCATCCGAATGGCGTCGATATCGAAATGCGCCGGACGCAGTATTCCGGGGCCTTCGAAACGAAGCTCGGTGATGGGTTCTTCCGCAATCTGGAAGTCCGTGGCGCGCGCACGTTCTACAGGCACAAGGAGTTTGAGAACGCCGATCTCATCGGTGCAGAATTCAAGATAGTGGACTACGCAGGTTTCGCGAACATCTCGCACAAAGCTCAGGGCGCTTCGAACGGCGGGACCTTCGGCGTATCAACTCAGGTGCGCGACTATGAGGTAGGAGGTTTCGTCTTTCAGCCGAAGAATACATCTACAAATCTTTCATTGTACGCGTTCGAGAGTCTAAACTTCGGAGAGCTCAATATCGAAGCAGCAGCAAGGTACCAGTTCGACCGGATATCGCCGGATGAAGAGGAATTGAATTCAAGGATCGGACATATCAGGGAGAAAATCTACAATTCCTGGTCTGCTTCGGTATCCGGACTGTACAGCATTGCGGATGCTGTTGGATTTGGTGCGAGCGTCAGCCGTTCATCGCGTGTGCCGACAATTGAAGAACTCTTCAGCGAGGGTCCGCATCTCGCTGCATATTCCTACGAGGTCGGCAATCCTGAGCTGGAAGGAGAGCGCGGCATCGGCGTGGAAGCATTTGCGTACTACAAGAACACCGATCTATTCATCATGCTTACCGCATTCCGGAACGATTTCGACTACTTCATCGTCCCGCGAAACACGGGCGAGATCAATTACCAGACATTCCTTCCCGTCTATGCTACCTTCGGCATTCCGGCGATTTTACAGGGCTACGAGGCTCAATTGGACTGGAACATCACGAAGCATTTCGCGCTTTCAGCCTCGTACAGCTATACCAAGGGTACAAACGAGGAAGACGATATACCTTTGCCGCAGATCGCACCGCAAAAGCTGTTTGCAACGTTCGGCTATACGAAGGGCAGCCTCACGTGCGGTGCGACGGCTGAACTTTCTGATCGGCAGGACAGAGTGGATGCGTTCGAAGAACCAACAGCTGGATATAGTGTATTCGGCGCATTTGCACAGTATTCATTTGCAACCAATGGCTATGCACATAATGTCTCTCTGAACGTCGATAATATCTTCGACCGGGAGTACCGAAACCACCTCTCGCGTGTGAAGGCGGTATTACCGGAGGCAGGACGCAGTTTCCGGTTGAGTTACAAGCTGTATTTCGAAGTGTAACCGCCTGCGCCTCATGCAGATACAGGCCGTATGGGGGCGGTTTTTCGCATTGCAATTAGGGTAGGGATTTGGTACCATTCACTTTCCCGCAATCGGGATTGCCTCCGCCTATGATGTGAATGAACATTTGCGACTGTATATGAAAGCTCTGATACGCCTCGCACTTCCCATAGTAGTATTCTCCTCACTGTTCAATTCGACTGCGCATGCGCAGAACGATTGGCTCGAGATCATGTACGTTAATCTCGATGCCTTCCCAACTGTGAAGGTACTCGCGCGTGCGTATTGCAACGGCGTTCGTCAGGCGGACTTCGACGAATCCGAACTCAAGATCTATGAAAACGGAAGAGAGTTGACCAAAACGGTATCCTGCCCTCAGGGCGACGAGCCGTTCTCGGTCGGTATTTGCGTCGATAGAAGTAACAGCGTAAGCCCATACAGCCATCACATCAAACGGGCTGCCAACCGCTTTGTTGAGCTCATGGAAAACCGCGCACTCGGTAACGACGAGGGTGCCGTCGTGAACTTCAGCGAAGATGTGTTCCTCGATCAGATCATGACGACGGATAAGCAGGCGCTGAAGGATGCATTCGATATCCTGCGCAATCCTCTGAATACCGCTATCTGGGATGCGCTGATGGTCACCATCGAACACGTAGCGGCAAACGCAAACAATCCCACGAAAGCCGTCATTGTCATCACGGATGGCGGGGACAACCACAGTACGCACACGCTCCAGGAAGTCATCAACCTATCGGTACAGAACACCGTGCCCGTTTATCCGGTTGTCTTCCGTACATCGGTCGTTGATCCGGGCGATATTGCCGAGCTTGATCTTCTTGCCCAAACCACCGGTGGGAAAATGATTATCATCGACTATCCCACCCAGATCGATGAGGCGTTCAAATCCCTCATGGCGATAATCCCAGGCGGACTAAACGATTGCGAAATCGAGTTCGAAACCGATTGCGCCGACGGTTCGGTGCGTCGCCTGATCGTTGAGGCAGTGGCGTGTGGACAAACTCTGCGCGATACGACTTGGTACCTTTCCCCGATCGACTATCAGCTGCCGCGGATTACCGTATGGACAGATAGTTCATTCGCCTTTTCGGGTGGCGAACTGCGGGTGCCGGTTCTGATCTCCAACAACGGTGTCCCTTCCGAGATAAACGGACTGACATTCAAAATGTTTAAGCCGTCGGGAGTGCAGTTGAAGGAGGTTGTCACCGACGGGTATTTCGCTGAGAACTTCGGCGTTACGTATGCAAACGATCCGGATACGCTGACAGTGAGCTTCGCCGGGTCTACCAACCTCATCGGCAGCGATACCCTCCTTGTATTGAAATTCAATGCACCAAAAATATTCGGCAGCGACACGACGTTTCAAATACCGTTCACATTCGGCCAGAAGCAAACGCGGCAGTGTTTCCTCCTTGAAATCCGCAGCGGGTATAGCGAACTCATCCAAAAAACGAACAGCAAGATACTCTGCGATATAGACACGATTCCGGTTGCATGGAACTACGAGGAAGGCCGGTACGAGCCGGAAGAATTCATTATCTCAGGCCGCGTCTTTAACCCGAGCCGACTGACTGCATTCAACACGAAGGCAGAACTCATCATCCCACCCGATCTTGAACTTACAAGCGGTGGAATGGTCGTCGATGTGGCGAACGGTACCTTGGTGGGCGGCAGCGAGGACAGTGTGTTTTTCCCGGTGCGCATCAAACTTGCCGATAACGCTCGGAAGTTCGGGGCATGCATCCGATTCACCGCCGACCGCGGCGAAGTCGAAGAATGTTGTGTGCTGATAGACGCAGAAAAACCGCTCCCAAAGCTTGAATCATGGTGCGATATGCCGGCTTCGGTTGAGTGGGTGGATTCCCTTGGCAGGTACGAGCCGGAAAGCTTCCCGGTTACGTTCTACGTGCGGAATATGAGCTCATATCGTGCGAAGGATGTGCGTGCTACGATAGCCGTCCCGGACGGTTTTCAGGTCGATCCCGGAACGCCGCTCGATGCTCTCGTGCAGCCCTCGCTCCTTAACCGCGCGGATACAGGCTCTATCTCATGGATGGTCACCCCGATGGAACGCGCCGAGGACGGTACGTTCGAGTTTTGTATTCAGGTCGTCGCGGATGGGGATACAAGCACCTGCTGCAAGGAGGTATTCGTCCCGCGTTCACCGATACGCGCGCAGCTCGCTTGCGGCGATCCGAAAGTTGTCGGCTACGATGAAGGCACAGGCGAATATTCACCGAAGGTGTTCCTATACCGATTCGAGGCAACAAACCTTAGCCAGATACCAATCGAAAACGGAACAGCGAAGATACTTCTTCCGCCGTTCCTGAAACTCGCCCCTGGAGTAGACCAAGTGCGCGATCTGCCTGTGGGAGGCACTGTGCCCCCGGGAGAAACCGTGAATCTGCTTTGGACATTGGAAGCAAGCGGTCCGCCTGTCGATGGTGAAGAAATATGCGTTGAAGTTTCCGCGCCGAACTATCCGGGGGAAACCTGTTGCGTCTCCGTCCGCATCGAGCGAGACCTCGCTATACCGCAGCTTATTTGTGACCTCGACGGCCCGGATACGATACGGTACACGGACGCAGGGTATGTGCCGAGTCCGTTTGTACTGAATGTACACGTTGAAAACATCGGACAGACGAAAGCGATTGGTGTCCGCGCAGCGCTTATCCAGGGCGCAGACCTATCGATCGACAGTACGGATATGTCGATCAAACTTCTTGCTGATTCCATCCTTGCCGGTGAGTTTGCGGATGGGACGTTCCGTATTAAGGTGTTGCCCCGAACCGTAGACCGGTTCGACTCCATTCGAGTGAATGTCTACTCAGAAAACGGCGGTTCTGTACTATGCGAGAAGGTTATCTATATCGAGCGGGTCCGAGGGCCAATCATTGAGCTTACATGTGAGGGTCCCGATAGCCTTCGATTCAACGATGCGACAAATTCCTACGAGCCTTCTCCGTTTACTATATCGATGATAGCACGTAACATCGGCACCGCTCAGGCAGATAGCGTCATCGCGGAGTTGCTCGTCTCTCCGAATATTGAATTGGTCACAGGGGAGCAAGCAGCGAAAATGCTCAATCCATCCCGTCTTGATGTCGGCGAAAGCGGGATAGCGAGTTGGCAGGTCAACGCTGTACCACGGTCGGTCGGTAGATTCGATACGATCCGGGTGCAAGTCCGTACACGGAGTAATCTCCTTGCCGAAATCATCCCATGTCCGGTAATAGTGTATATACCTCCCGTGCGCTCTGCAGAGATCGTCCCGGAATGCGAGGCTCTCTCACAAGTTACCGTTGATGATGACGGGTACGACCCCGATACGGTACAATTCCGGCTTACGCTGCGCAACCTCGGAGACGCAACGGCTTATGATGTCCGTGCGGTTGCTTCCAATTCACTGCGGCTCCAATTGCCGGCAAATGAATCGTTGGAGCGTACAACTCCGACCATCGATCCAAACGGCAATGCCGTGTTCACCTGGCGATTTATTCCAATACCATCTACGGTATCTGATTCTGCAACGGTATGCTTCCAGATCAGTACTCGTTTCCTCGGCGATGTGTTCTGCTGCGTCAAGCTGTACCTGCCACCGGTAAGTGATGTGGAAGGAGATATTGCCGTCGGCTGCGCAACGGTCGATACGGTGTTCGCCGATGAAGAGACAGGCGAGTATCCCAACCCCATCTTTGTGCAAACAGATATCCTCAATCCAACAGCGACGGCTGTTGATACGGTCACGGCAACGATCATTCTGCCCTCGAATATTGAGCTTGCAGCAGGGGAGAGCGCCGACAAGCGATTATTCGATCTACAGCCCCAGGAATCGCGCCAGTTGCAGTGGGCAGTGAACGTCATACGCGATACATCAACCGTCGCGAAGCTGAAGACGATCAGTATACGCTACTACGCCAACGGGCGTGTGAAAACCTGTGAGATGCAGCTCGTCGTTATGCCAATCATTGAGGACGGTGAGTACAACATCTCCGTCTTCTGCTCTTCCCCGGATAGCATCCTGTACGTCAACTCAGAGGTTGGTTTGCAGCCTTCCCCGTTCCCCGTTCGAGCATCGATCACGAATACCGGATCGGAACCATTGACGGATGTTAGCGCAACGATTTCTCTGCCGCCGCAAATAACGTTGGCAGCAGGTGAAATGGTTACAAAGCTGTTGCCTGGAACCTTCGCTCCTGGTGCTACAGTTGTTGCAGAGTGGAGCTGCATACCATCCTTGAGGACGACAACATACGAAGTCACATTCGATGTCTCGGTGCAGGCGATTGAGACTCCGCCGAGAGGCTGCGAAACACGAACGATTGTGCAAGGCTTCCAGCGCAGGCTGGTGTTCAGTATACCGAAAGGGAACATCGTTGGCTTCGGTCAGTCGACGATAGTGCCGATGAATCTTTCGAATACATCTCAAGGCGAGATATCGGAGTTTACAACCGAGGTGTCTTTCGATCCGTCGATTGTTGCGCTACGAGAAATAGAGCAGGGCGGCACACTCACGACCCGGTGGCCGGATTTGACGCTCGATGAACTCGAATCCGGAAAAATCTCAGTTTCCGGAAGCTCGAACGAAACCATCACCGAATCCGGCGTCCTTTACTATATGCGATTCACGGGCGTGTTTGGTGCGGTTGCACCCAATGAATTTGATATCCAAACTTCCGATCTCACAATCGGAGATGTCACCGTCGCGGGTGATTTCGTGATCGAGAAACTCCATGGGGACATCACAACTGCTGGAAGTTGTCTCGTTCCTCTGGATGCTTCAGACCAGTTTGTGCTCTCGCAAAATGCTCCAAACCCGTTTAACCCGGCGACAGTCATTTCCTATTACATTCCGCAGCAGGTGAAGGAAGTGAGTGTGCGATTGGAGGTATTCGATGTGTACGGTCGCCTTATTGAAGAGTTCGATCAGGGTATGCAGCAAGGCGGGCAATACAGCATCCGCTTTGATGCTTCGGGACTGGAGTCCGGTATGTACATCTACCGGCTTACAGCTGGCAGTGAGATTCGAACCAAGAAAATGATCCTATCACGATAGCAGTTTAGGCTGATGAAGATTCTTCCCGATGAGCTTACCTCGTATCTCGAATCGCTTCTTCCTGAGCGCGATGCCAACTTCTATCGCATGGAGGAACGCGCGAAGGCAGATGGCTTCCCAATCATAGGTCCGCTTGTGGGCAACTACTTGGCCCAATTGGCAGCAAGTATCAGCGCAAAGAACATCATGGAACTCGGCTCCGGATTCGGGTATTCTGCACTCTGGTTCTCCACTGTACTCCCCGAGGACGGTTCGATTATCTGCACTGATGGCGATCCAGCGAATCGATCTCACGCCATAGATATGTTTGACACTCTTGATAAATCAGCGCTGATAACATTTCATACCGGCGATGCGCTGACGGTTTTCAAAGAGCAGGAGGACGAATTCGATCTGATCTTCTGCGATATCGATAAGCATGAGTACCCCCAAGCGTTCGAGGCCGCATTCCCGAAATTGCGTTCCGGAGGCATATTGGCGTTCGATAATGCGCTCTGGTCGGGCAGAATGCTTGAAGGCGATGCGGTTGATAGCACAAAGGGTGTCGTAGAACTGAACCGGCGTGCGTTTAGCGAAAAGGGCTGCCAGGCATCCATAATTCCCATACGGGACGGGGTCCTTGTCTGCAGAAAGACTTGAAGAACGCCCTGTATCCGGGGTTCACCCATCCTTAACAATTCGATAACATAGTGCAGCATCTTTTAGGCGCTGGATTTCTTAGATTTCAGTGATTTAACTGGACGAATAATTCGTTTATCTGATGCGTTTACGTTATCTAGCTCTCGTATTCATTCTACTTGCCGCTGTTGGACTCAACAATGGAATTTTTGCTGTTGAGAGCATCACCATAACCGGTTCGGACACAATGGTGATCCTTGCGCAACGCTGGGCTGAGGAGTATATGCGCTCGGAGGAGGGCATTTCCATACAGGTGAGCGGCGGCGGGAGCGGTACAGGGATCGCAGCACTTATTAACGGCACGACCGATATATGCAGTGCTTCCCGTCCAGTGACTCAAGGGGAACTCAAACGGATTCGCGAAAAGTATGGGACAACTGGTGTACAGGTAACCGTGGCCAAGGATGGCATCCTCGTCTACATCAATCAGAAGAACCCAGTCAGTTCCATTACCTCGGAGCAATTGCGCAAAATATACACCGGGGAATTAACGAACTGGAACGAGATCGGCGGTCCTGACCACCAGATTATCGTCTATGGTAGGGAAAACAATTCAGGGACACACTACTTTTTCAAGCAGGAAATCCTGTTAGGCGATGAGTTTTCTACATCAGTGCAATCTCTCCAAGGTACCTCTGCGGTCGTGAATGCAGTCTCGCACGATCCATACGGGATTGGTTACGGCGGCACAGCCTACGCATCGGGAGTGAAAATTGTCGGGATCAATGATATATTACCGACAAAGGACAACGTCACTTCCGGGCGATATCCGCTCGCGCGCGATTTGTACATGTATCTCCGCTATCGCCCTTCCGGACATCTCAAGACTTTTGTCGATTGGGTCCTCAGTACCGATGGTCAGGGTATTGTGGACGATATCGGATATTACCCGGTACGGTAACAAAGGAACGCAGTTCTGAGCGAATCCTCACACAGATCTGGATCCCCTGATACGAAGGAAGCGGAATCCAACCCATTCCTGTCTCCGCGCCGTCCTTTTTACCTCCCGAAGGTAGAAGATGTGTTTGGTGTTGCCGTTCGAACCCTAGCTGTACTATCGTTGCTCTCGATATTGGCTATCTTCTATTTCATCTTCCAGGAATCCTACTTCGCATTCGAGCACTTCCATCCCCACTCCATCGAGCAATTCAAAGTAGACAATCCCGCGGAGGTGCAATCTCTTTCTCCAGAGGTGTACCCTGCGAACCCCATGCCGACAGATGATGGCGAGAAGGACTCGACGGAAGCAGGTCAAAAAGCGTCACAGCGAGTACAGATTGTTGAACCTACCATCCCGGAAGAGATACCCGTCCAGTTATCAGACCTTATCTTTCCCAACGATAGCATTAGTGGGAAGGAGGCATACACCTGGAGCCCATTGGCGAGCGATCCGAAATACAGCATTGTTCCTCTCATCGCCGGCTCGTTGAAGATTGCCGCCATTGCAATTATCATAGCTGCGCCGATAGCAATCCTCGCTGCGATCTTTACCATTATCTATGCCCCATTGTGGCTTCAGCGCGTCCTAAAGCCTTCAATCGAAATCCTCGCTGGATTTCCCACGGTCGTGATCGGATTCTTTATGTTGACAATCGTGGCCACACCATTGCAGGAGTTGACCGGAGCGGAGTTCCGCCTGAATGCGCTGCTTGGCGGTATCGGCGTATCGCTCGCAGTGATACCGATTATCTATACGATTGCAGAAGATGCGCTTCGGGCAGTACCTCACTCCGTGTATGAGGGCGCTCTATCGCTCGGCGCAACACGTTGGCAAACTGCATACCGTGTGATTCTACCCGCAGCTCTGGGCGGTGTGATTGCCGCGGTGATGCTCGGTGTTGGCCGTGCAATCGGCGAGACGATGATCGTATTGATGGTGACGGGCAACGCCCCCCAGTTGACGGACAGCATTCTCGAAAGCGTGCGTACAGTCTCTGCAACAATTGGCGCAGAGATGGGGGAAACCGAGTTTAGAAGCGTGCACTATGGTGTGCTCTTTGTTCTCGGTGCGGCGCTTTTCATTGTGACGTTTATCATCAACGCTATCGTTGAAATGATGGTACGGAGCCGGTTCCTTTCAGCGATGTACAGAGGTTAACAGGATACGTATGCCGCGGTTCTTTCAAAGAGTATTCATCGGCGGGTCGATTCTGATCTCGACAGTATCGTTGACGCTGCTGTTTTCCACCATATTCCCGGTATATCTATCGGTCCTGATTGTCGGAACCATCTTCGCTACATTCTTCCTCTTGATGGGGAAGTGGATATTCGGGGCGCGAAAACTGGCGATGGATTCATTTATGCGAGTGACCACGGGACTGTTTGCCTCGGTTGTGGTGGCCATGGTTGCTTTTCTCATGTTCGCTATCGTCGAAGGCGGATACGAAAAGTTCACACTCGAATTCCTCACCTCACATCCTGCGGAAGGTTTTCTTGAGGGCGGGATCTTTCCCATGATTGTCGGAACGGCAATGCTGGTGATCATCATGTCCGTTGTCGGCGTTCCGGTGGGAGTCATGACGGCGATATATCTCACCGAATATGCCAAGGAGAGTTCGCTCATCGCACGGACGATCAGGTTCTGCTTAAACGTCCTTGCAGGGATTCCGCCGATTGTCATCGGATTGTTCGGCCTCGGCTTCTTCATCGCGACGATTGGCCGCTCGATTGATACGTACAATGCTGAGTTAAAATATAACGAGTTCGCCGAGACGCTACGAGAAAAAGGTTCTCCCGTTGCGGGCGAGGCAAAGACACCGCTCTCGAAAACGATTACATACTTAGAACGAACAGCTCCCGAAAAGTGGAAAGACGAGATCGTACGACTGAGGTCTGTGGAAGAGGCCAACCCCGGGATAGCACTAACGGCCAAGGACATCGATGAGTTTTTCGTTTCGACCGAGTCCGCAATCTGGGGCAGACCATCTCTCCTGTGGGCAGCACTGACAATGGCCCTGCTTACGCTTCCTGTTGTGGTGGTGTCTGTAGAAGAAGCCATTCGTGCGGTGCCGCGTGAACTCCGTGAGGCGAGCTATTCACTGGGAGGAAGTCGGCTAGAAACCGTGGTGCGGGTAATACTTCCGAGCAGCTCTTCTGGAATCGCCACAGGTACGATTCTGGCTGTCAGCCGCGGCGCCGGGGAAGTAGCTCCGATCCTGTTTACAGGAGTGGCGTACTTTCTGCCCGATATCCCATCTTCGCTGCATTCACAGTTCATGGAACTGGGATACCATATCTATATTCTGGCAACACAGTCGACCAATGTCGCGGTGACCGTTCCGATGCAATTTGCGACGACACTGGCACTGCTGCTTCTGACATTCTCTTTGAACTTCACTGCAATAGTTCTTCGCGCACGGTTACAAACACAACGAGCCAAATACGCATAGATATGGCCGATAAAGAGTACAAAATAGAGTCCAGGAATTTCAGCCTTTCGTACGGTGAGAATCTGGCCCTGCTCAACGTCTCACTCAAGGTTCCAGTGAACCAGGTGACGGCCCTCATCGGACCTTCCGGTTGCGGGAAAACCACCTTCTTGCGGTCCATCAACCGGATGAACGATCTCATAGATGGCGTACGGAGAACCGGTACGATGCTTGTCGATGGTATTGACGTGTACGACCGGCATGTTGATGTGGTACAACTGCGTCGGCGGGTCGGTATGGTCTTCCAGAAATCGAACCCCTTCCCGAAATCGGTGTTCGATAACATCGCGTACGGTCCGAGAGTAAATGGTATCAACAAACGTAGCGAGTTGGAGGAAATCGTCGAGGAGGCATTGCAGCAAGCTGCTATCTGGGATGAAGTCAAAGACCGGTTGAATGAGTCAGCCCTGACTCTATCCGGCGGGCAGCAGCAGCGTATATGCATCGCACGCTGCCTGGCCGTAAAACCAGATATTTTGCTTATGGATGAACCGGCCAGCGCTCTGGATCCCGTATCGACAGCCAAGATTGAGGAGTTGATTTTCGAGCTGAAGGATCAATATACCTTCCTTATCGTCACACATAATATGCAGCAGGCAGCACGCCTGAGCGATATGACTGCATTTCTTTATCGCGGCGAACTTATTGAAGTTGACAGAACAAGGAATATATTTACGAGACCACGGAAACAACAAACTGAAGATTATGTAACAGGACGATTCGGCTAAGAGCACAAGGGATTCACATCTGATGTGAGTTGTTCGGATGCCATCTTTCGTCTGCTAAATCGAACTCTATTTTAAACGGGGCAGTATTATTATGACAGAACGCACATTTCGCCTATTCGATAAGGAGTTGGATAAACTTCGTACGCGGTTGCTGAAAATGGGAAGTGTTGCGTTCGAACAAGTCGACTGCGCCTTCAAGGCGCTGCTCGACACCGATCATGAGCTCGTGAAGAAAGTCATAGACTGGGAGGCAAAGGTCGATAAATACGACGTGAAGATTGATCGTCTGTGTATGCGGATGCTCGCCCTTCAACAGCCGGTCGCCAAGGATCTTCGCAGCGTCATGACAGCCTTGGCACTGAATTCAATCCTCGAGCGCATCGGCGATCTGGCCGTCAACATTGCCGAACATATCGAGCATTTGATCGATCACCAGGAATTGGTGGCGTCATCTCCGCTTCCTAAAATGGAGCCCGTGATAGCCGAAATGCTGAAGGATAGTTTCGATGCATATTTGTACGAGGATGTAGAGCTCGCGCGGCGTGTTGCCGAGATGGACAACGAACTCGACGACCTC